>JBFYMY010000208.1:0-12790 GCA_041304645.1 Thermoplasmatales archaeon | reverse complement strand
GGTATGAACGAGACGGAATAACCGAACTGTTTGGCGGTGAGCCTTGCAAGGAGCTTGTAGAGCATGGTGGCGTCACCGCACCGGACTATGTCGGGGATGTGCTTGAACTCTATCTCGACCTGCTGGGAGCCGCCCTCATGGTGGTGGAACTTGATATCTATGCCTGCCTTTGTCAGATTGTGGGTGAACTCGTTGCGGAAGCTGTCCGAATTGTCCCAGGGGACCGCGGCGAAGTAACCCTGCTTGGGGTGGATGGTGTAGATGGGGTCGCCGTGGGCAGTGCAATCGGTGGGTCTGACCCCTTCCTTGAGCAGGTAGAACTCGAGCTCCGGCTGGAGATGGGCCTTGGGGAACCCCATCTCGATGAGGTGCTCCCTGCACCTCTTGGTCGCGTTCCTCGGGTCCATCGGATATGTCGAGGACCCGTCCGGCCTCCATGTATCAGTTATGACCCTTGCGACCCTCTGGACACCTTCCCCGTAAGGGAGCATGAGGAGCGTTCCCGGGTCTGGGACGGCCCTGAGGTCGGAGTCCTCGGTCCTGGCAAATCCTATGGATGAGCCGTCGAAGGTCATGCCGTCCTCCCAGAGCTTGCCGTTCAACATATCGGAAGAGGGAACGGTGAAGGACCTGATCTTACCGTCAAGGTCCGTGAACTGGCAGTAGACCCAGGTCACCCCTTCCTTCTTGAGCAGTGCATTGGCAGTGCCTATGAGCTTCTCTCTGCTTAGTACCAACGGAACGCCTCCTGGCCCGTCAGGGAAGACAGATGACCCTTTTAAGCCTAACGTTCAATGCTTCATCGACCATCAGGACGGACATATCTATGTTCAGATGAATTTTCATATCAGGTTTAAGGAAATTGTTATTCTTTTATAAATAAAGTATTTATATAAAAAACTATTTTACATATTAATAGGATGCTCGTAAGAGAGCACTGCTGGTAGTAAGCATGCCAACTAGCCATATAATACCGTTGACAGAGCTCAAACGCAACCTTTCATTTTTGATACTGGGTCAAAAGGGCGGCAGGAACAGGATGGAGATCATAGCGCTCCTTCGCGACCGCCCTTACAACATCAACCAATTGGCCGAGAAACTGGGCCTCAACTACCGCACCGTGAAGCATCACATAGACATACTGCTGAAATACCAGTTGATAAGCTCCTCGAAGACAGGTGGGTACGGTGATGTGTTCTTCCTCTCGCCCGACCTGGAGGGGAACCTTCAGGTCTATGATGGTATAACCCAAAAATTGGATGCAGTGAAGCACCTGGCGGATTTCACTGATTCTTCGTTCTTCTTCAGGTCCGTACTGGAGCAGACCTCGGAAGCCGTCGTAATACTGGATAACGAATGGGACGTTTTCTTCTGGAACAGGAGCGCATCCAGGATATTCGGCCATACGAGCGAAGAAGTGCTCCACGGGCCATTGAACTTCTTTTTCGATGAAAGGTCCCTGACCGAGATGAAGGAGAGATTGTCGAAGAGCAAACGATTTGAGGGCCTGGGGTCGAGCGGACCGAACAGGTCCGGGGAGCTGATCGATATCTGCGTCACCATGAATCCCATAGAGGATGATTCCAGGACGATAGGGTATTTCATGCTGATAAGGGACCTGACGGAAAGCAATAGGACCCAACAAGCATTGAAAAAGGCTGAGATGGAGGCTGCCCAACAGAAGGAGCTGGCCGTTCTGGGGAAGATGGCCGAGGGCGTTGTGCATGAGCTCTATAATCCCCTAGCATCCATCAAGAATGCCTCTTACTTCCTCGGAATGACCCTTGATGATGCCGATCCCGCGGTAAGGGAGATGGTCGATGTACTGAGCAGCGAGGCGGTCGAGACGGAGAGGATCATAAAGACCCTGCTCGATTTCGCCCGCTCGGGACCGACCGTCCGCAAGAGGTCGGATGTCAATGCCCTGGTCCTGAGCTCTTTGTCCCGGACAGCGGTCCCCGACAACATCAAGGTATCGAACCGGCTTTCGCGGTCGGTGCCCAAGGTCTATGGGGACCCGGACCAGCTGGCCGTCGTTTTCGGGAACGTGGTCCTCAATGCGGTCCAGGCCATGCCCAAGGGAGGGACCCTAACGGTCGGGTCACAGACCTCTGGGCCCGACGCTGTGACCGTTTACATCAAAGATACGGGGAAAGGGATCCCCACAGAGGACCTGGACAAGGTCTTCGACCCGCTGTTCACCACCCAACCAAAGGGGATAGGGCTGGGGCTCGCCATAGCGAAGAGGATGGTAGAGGCCCACGCCGGGACGATAGAGGTCCAAAGCGAGGAAGGAGCGGGGTGCACCGTCACCATCACGGTCCCTATAGGTACGAAGGAGGTTCCGGGATGAGACCTGCACGCGTACTGTTGGTGGATGACAATAGGACACTGTGCAAGACCATGTCCTACATTCTGGAGCGCAAGGGATACGAGGTCCAGATAGCGGGAGACGGTGACGCGGCCATCGAACGGGTGAGGGAACAGGCATTTGACCTCATCCTGATGGACATAAAGATGCCGGACATTAGCGGCGTGGAGACCTACAGAAGGATCAAGGACATAAGACCCGATGTCACGGTACTTATGATGACCGCTTACGCGGTCCCTGACCTGGTCCAGGCCGCCCTCAAGGAAGGGGCCATAGCGGTCATCTACAAACCCTTTGACATGGAAGACCTGCTGAAGAAGATAGGGCAGCTGGTGAACGGAAATACCAGGTCTGAAGGGACACGGTCGAAGAAGAGATGACACGGCCGAACCCTTAAATGGAAGGGACGTGGAAAAAGATAGATCGGGTGCATGGGCATTATGTCGAAAAAAGAGAGAGCGGCGAAGGACACCCCGGACCACCCCTCGTTCCCAAGGAACTGCAAAAAGGGGTCCGGAAGGGTCAAGGATACCAATGCGGGCAGGGGCCTCGTTACTGCGGTGGGCATCACAAATGGAGAACGGACCAAGGATGCATCGAATGCTTCGGAAACGAAGTACCGCAGGCTCTTCGAGTCATCCAAGGACGGTATATTGATACTTGATGCATCGACGGGCAAGATAGACGACGTGAACCCGTACCTCATAGAGATGCTGGGCTATTCCAAGGACCAGCTCCTGGGAAAGAAGGTATGGGAATTAGGTTTCCTGAAGGATGTCGTGGCCAATCAGGCCAACTTCGTAAGATTGCAGGAGAAGGGCTTCATACGCTATGAGGATATGCCCCTTGAGACCGCCAGCGGGCACCTGAGGAACGTGGAGTTCGTCAGCAACGTCTATCAGGTGGACAGTAAGACCGTTATCCAGTGCAACATAAGGGACCTCTCCGAGCACAGGAGATTGACAGAGATAATGCAGCTGCGTCTCCGTCTCATGGACCTTGCCACGACCGACTCGTCCGAGGAATTCCTATGGAGGGCATTGGACGAGGTCTGCACCTTCGCTCAAAGCCCCGTGGGTTTCATCTATTCGGTCGATGAGGATGGAATGACCATATCCTTCCTGGCATCTTCGACCTATTCCGTGAACGGGTCCCGCAGGTCCGAACATAAGATAAAGGGATACGAAATAGACAAGGCCTCTCTGTTCAGCGAATGCATCCGCGGGCGTAGACCTATCGTACAGAACGATATCGCCTCCCTGCCGGACCGCAAATCGCTGCTGCCTGGTCATTCCATGCTATTTCGCAAGATATTGGTACCCATCCTCAGGGAGGATAGGGTCGTCGCCGTGGTCTGCCTCGGGAACAAGGGGAATCGCTACACCGAACAGGATATGGAGGTGGTCCCTTACATCGTCGATCTGGTCTACGAGTCCGCTGACCGAATAAGGGCCCGGGAGGACCTAAGGAGCGTTGCAAAGTTCCCTGAGGAGGATCCCAATCCCATCCTCAGAACGACCAAGGACGGCAGTATCGTCTACGCAAACCCTGCGAGCGAACCTTTGATGTCCGCCTGGAAATGCCGGGTGGGTGATAGGCTGCCGCAGCCATATCTGGAAACGGTCATAGATTCATTGAGGTCCGGCGTGTTGACGAGGATAGAAATATCGGAGGGAGGACGCATCTTCGAAGCGGTCCTGACCCCCTTCACCGATCAAGGGTACCTGAACATCTACGCGAACGAGATCACGGAGCGAAGGAGGGCAGAGGCAGCCCTTCAAAAGGCGTACGAGTGGCTTTTCAGCTATGAGAGATTATCGGCGATAGGGGCCGTTGCGGGCGGTATGGCCCATGACCTGCGAAACCCCCTGGGCTCCATCAAGAACGCAGTTTACTTCCTGAGGATGGCCATTCAGAACCCGGACCCTAAGGTCCTTGATACCATAGCCATGATGGAAAGGGACATCAATGTCTCCGAAAAGGTCGTTAAGAACCTGCTCGACTTCGCCAGACCCAAAGCGCCAGTGCGGAAACGGGTCCTGGTCGCCGATATCGTGAAGGTCACGTTGGAGAGGGTTGGGATCCCTTGGGATATCAAGGTCGAGCTTGAGTTCGAGGGCCATCTAACCATTCTGGCCGACCCGGAACTTATGTCCATAGCCCTTTCGACCTTGGTCCAGAACGCGGTCCAGGCGATGCCTGACGGTGGAAGGATGGTCATCGGTTGTGTGGTCGAGAAGGACCCGCAAGGGATAGTACTGTCGGTATCGGACACGGGTGTCGGCATACCTAAAGAGAACCTGGAAAGGATATTCGACCCGCTCTTCACGACAAAGCCCCGGGGGACCGGTCTCGGTCTCCCCCTCGCAAGGACACTGGCCGAGATGCAGGGTGGTTCCATAGATGTCCTGAGCGAACCGGGGAAGGGCAGCACGTTCTATCTCAGGGTACCTACAGGGAGAAGGTCCATGTGATATTTGTAAGATATTGAACAATATTTTAATAATGATGCATCCGTCGGTGAGATATGGACCGAACGCTCAGGTGGTTGTTGATAGTGGGCATCACATTTCTGGTCCTCATAGCGATATTCTACTTCATCCTGCCGATGACCGCCATACCGGAGACCATAGGAAGCTCCTATTTCTTCGTGGCACTGGTATCTTCCCTCATCATCAGTTTGATCGTTAGCTGGGGCCTGGGAAAGATGATAAAATAAAGAGTATGAAAGCTTTTATTTTTTCAAGTCCTGTCTGTGTCCCATGCGTTGAAATGACATTTCCGGCAGTACATCTCCATCGCCGGCGTTGTGTACGAGCAGTTCGGACATTCCGCTTTTACGCACATGTCAGTTCACCGCCATCTTCCTGGAGCTCTTCTTCTTGGGCTTTGATATGTCCTTGACCGTTACATCATCAATCTGATTTATGGAAATCATCGTGAGCCTGTGCGAGTTCGTGGTGTATTTATGGTGCTTACCTTTCGGGATCAAGATCATATCCCCTTCCTTGACATCCCGTGTCTCATTATCTATGGTGACCTCTCCGTGACCCTTGACGACATAGTATATACGGTCCTTCTGAGGATGGTTCAGGTCCGTGGTCTTGGAACCGGAGTCTATGAGAAGGATGGTGGCCATGGTCTGGTCCGTGATTATGGGGACCTCACGGAACACCGAACCTCTCTTGAACTGGGTATATTTCTGTACGTCGACTATCTCCATTTCTTATCACCAGGCATATCATCCATCCCTGAGTGGTTATAAATCCACATTTCAACATCTAACAATGGATTGGTGAAGATGGCATCAACATCGGACCCACATCTCATACAGATGGAGAGATCATCTTCTGACGACAAGGTATATGATCAGAACGACCAGCCAGCCAAGGAAGAAGAAGCAGCCTAGTATCATGAGCGCTGCCCAGAGCATTCCGCTCATACCGCGTCTGTTGGCATCCCTGTAGATCCAGATGCAGAGCAGTACCCCTATTATGAAAACGATGATCCAGAACAGTCCGAAGAAGCCGAACCCTCCCCAAAAGGGGAACCACCCTTTATCTGGGTTGGCACGCAGCAGGACATCCATGAGCCTTGTGAGTTCCATCTTTGCACGTCCCTATACTTACGGTCCATCTGTGGAAGGGTATTAATCCGTTTATGAACATCAGACATCGAAGAGGTGAAATCTTTAGGCAGGTCATATGCAATTCTGATACAAAGGTCTGTGAAAGTGAGGTCCTGCCTCAGCTGAGGTATCAGAACATCTTGTAAAGGAAATAGTACAGGAACAGACCCGACACAACCCCTAGAGCGAATGTCACAAGGATGAAAAAGAGCGTGTTCGACCTCCTCCTTCTCTTCTTATGGACGTCCCTGTTGTACAGAACGCTCTCGACGTAGGAGAGCCGCCCGAGCCAGTTCTGGTCGGACATGACCATATCAAGCATCCTTGGATTGGCCTTTGCATTCTTACCCATGGTCCTTTTCCTCCCCTTTCTTATCATCCGCTTGTCTATCATCCGTAGGTCGGATATCCGTCAGCTTCAGGATCTCCTTGATGTGTTCAACCGATTCGCGCTTCAATCTTATCATGCTCTCGCAGGAGATGCAGGCGGCATCAACGGTCGAATAGCACTGTTTGAGACAGACCCACCTGCCGCAATACGCACACTGGGTCAGCTCCCCTTCCTTGATCTTCCTCAGGCAGAGTTCGCACTCGAAGACGAACAGGTCCGTGTCCCCTATGGTCTCGCGGGGTCTCTCGCCGGACCTGCTGACCCTCTTAATCTCCGTAATGACCCTTGATAGGTCTATCTGATCGCTCGAGCGTTTCATCTTGCTGAGCCGGTCCTTGACCTCTTTGGTCTGTTCTTTTATGGTCTTCATATCCGTCATCCCACCACCGTCATCATAGTGTCATCTCCAGGTGCGAGCAGAGGGGGCACTCCTTCTGGAAGTTCTTGAACCTCCTGCACCTGGGACAGAGACCTGACCCCATGCGGAACCTGGGATCGGGCAGTTCCTTCCCGAACACATTTGCCATGAGCCAGTCCTTCCGCCTCATCTTCTCCCTTTCGTTATGGAGCATCTCCACCTTCTTTCGGATGAAATCGACCTCAAGCTCCAACCCGGATTCCATGGTTATGAGGTATCTAAGCCTTGTCAGCTTCTTAGGGTCGTCCGCGACCCCTCCGGCATCGACGTAGCTCACGATCATGCTAGTGACCGTATTCGCCCTTGCAGTGTCTGAATGGTCGGTCAATCTCGGACCCCCCCATCATTTATCGTTCCTGAAGAGCTTTCCCTCATGCTGCTTGATCAATCCGAGCATCTGGCTGGTCCTCACGGAATCGGAGCCTACCTCGAGCCTCTTTATCCTTTCCTCTATCTCGTTCATGTCGGCTATCAGTTTCCTTGTCAGGACCGAATTATCCGTACGGACCGCTTCCAGCCTCTGCCGCTCGGAATCGTTCAGGACGACCGTCGAGTTCCTCAGTTCTTCCATGAACGCCTTCTTCCTGGCGATCTCGAGCTTGACCATATCCATCTCGTACTGTGCTTTGATCTTCAGGTTCTGCCCCCCGAAATAGATCATGAGCACCCTGAAGAGGAATATGACGATTATGAATCCTATGATTATCAGGAACAGCAGAAGGAAATTATCCCTAAGCATTTCGCCAAATGAGACCATTCTTTTTACCCCCGTTCGCATCTGACCAATTCTTCCGTCGATCACCTTAAATATCAAAGGGCGGTCCGTGAGGACCGCCCCCGATCTACGTTCTTTCTTTGTTCATCCATCTATCCAAGTACGGGGTGGGAAAGCTCCTCCACCTCGGCCTTGGTCATGTCTATCTTCAGGTCTTCCCCTAGCTCCATGAGGGTCTGGGGCTTGATCCTGAGCCTCCTCTTCTTGAACCCGACCTTTATGAGGAGTTTCCAGACCTTCCAATCCTTGAGCTCCGTGGCTATCTCTATATCATAGATCTTGCCTATCTTCTCATTGTCGTTGGTGAAGACCTTCTTCTTCATGAGGTCCGAGAGGTACAGGTAGTTCATGGACGATTTCTCCTGGGAGACCTCATAGACCTTGACCTCTGGAGACAGGTATATCCGTTCCTCCTTTTCGGCCAATTCGATGTTCTTGGGCTTGACGAAGGTCTTTTCCTTCTTGACCAGACCCTTGAGCACAAGGCCGTTGACGTTCCAAGTCTTGGAGTCTATGATGACATCCTTCAACTTTCCCATGTCATCGCCCAGCTTGGACTTCATATCGTATCCTTCCAATTGACTGAACAATCTCATCTTGTCACCCCTTGTATCCCTTGATGTTCTTCTTCAGCAGTTCCACACGCGTCACGAGGTTACCTATGTCCGCATCCGCATCCCTGACGAAATCGTTCAGCACCTTGAGCTTGCTCGAGAGCGTATCGTGCCGCTCCTCGTATACAAGGAGGTCCATGCTCCTTACCATCCCGTATTCCTCTATGTAGGATTCGAAATTGCTGTCAAGGTACCTCTCGACCTTCTTGTCCATCATCTTCCTCTTGTAGGTCTCGTCACCCTCGGGTGCCTTGTGGAACCAGGATGCTATCTTTGCAAAGAAGCCCTTCTTCTGTTCTTGTTCTATCTCTTCTTCCATGAAATGTGCCTCCTCAATATTTCTCCAGTTTCACTATATCCCTGTCAAGGGATAGCAGTCGATTGTCTATGGTATGCCTCATCTTCTCTATGGAGGTGACCTCCTTGTCCAGAGATGACAAGCGCTTGACGGTCTCGCCCTTCCACTTCTTCAGGGTGGGTCTGTTCACCAGGTCCCATTCGCTGATTATGCCCCTGAAATTGCCCTCGAAATAGAGGCCGACATGGTCCTCCCTCCGCTTGAACACAAGCCTGATTATCAGGTATATGTCAACTATCACCAGGATCATCAAGAATGCTACAAGGACCCAGAATATCGGGTCCGATATCAATGCTCCCCAGTCTAACATCTTTTCACCCCTTTATACCATGTTTCTTTTCAAGGAGCTCGACCCTTGTGCGGGAGTCTCCTATCTTCGTCTCCGTCTCATCCTTCCAGACCTCCAGGTCCTCGACCCTTCCCTCGAGCTTGACCGTCGATCCCTCAACGTCCAACAGGTCGTTCTTTAAGGCAAGGTCGTACTTGGTTATGAGGTCCGGCAAATTGTTGGCAAGGTATGTCTCCACCATCTTGTTCGTCGATAGCGAGAAATCGGGGGAATAGACCTTCAACCGCTCCCCAATACCAAGACTTACTTTGTTCGGTTCGTTCTCCATTCATTCACTTCCCGTCTTTTCTTTCGTGTCATCCTTCTTGAGCTTGCTCACCATCTTGTCCTTGAACTCCCCTATGGAATCCCCGACCGTCTTGTAGTGTTTTATGGTGATCAAAGACCCATCCTCGATCTCCATCTTCTCTAGGTCCTTTGTCCCAAGGTTGATATTGTCCTTCTGGATCAGTTTATCTGAGGAGATCCTGACGAGGATGGCCTTTCCCTTGTCGTTTATCAGTTCCGCGTATCCATTCTCCTGCATATCGAGGAGATCGTGTACGTCCGTATGGATCCTTGCATATCCCGATTGGTCCATAAGGGCGCTCGTTCTTGCCTGTAGTTTTATTTCTTCGACCATGAGTTTCCTCCTTTTGAACATATACTTACCTTGAAAGATGGTACTATGGGCTATATCATTTCACCATCATCATATGCAATCCTCACCACATTCTCTTACAAACCCGACCATCGATGGTCGCTATTTCGGTCCTTGAAGATGACCCTTGTGATCGCTGGGCCAGGTCCGTTCTTCTGTCAAATGGGAAAAGCCCAACGATAATGACCCAGTCATTTCATTGAAGATGCTTAGAACAGCGGAATGATACTTTTCCGATCTATGAGTGACCATCTATGATGTTGCCTATGAGATATGTCGGGCCGGTCCTCTCCGCCATGATATCGACGGATTCCCCCAGGGCCGCCCCTTCCGACGGTATCACGATGGGCATGTAGTTCCCGTCCCTTGCCATCATGGTGCCCTCCCTCTTACCGACCTCGGTCACAAGGCATCCTCTGCGGATGCCGAGCCTCCCGTTCAGGACACCGGCAAGGACCTCCCTGTGGACCCTTGTCAGCTCCCTGGAGCGCTGCTTGGAGACGTTGCCGTGCACCTGTCCCTTCATCAAGGCGGCGGGGGTCCCTGGTCTGGCCGAGAACCTGGTCAAGTTCAATATCTCGGGCCGGAGCTCCCTGACAAGGTCCATGTTCCTTCTATGGTCATTCTCCGTCTCTTGGGGGAACCCGACTATGATATCGGTGGAGAGGACGGCCTCGGGGTAGGCCCCCCTGACCCTTTCAATGAGCCCCATGTAGGTTCCGATATCGTACCCCCTACCCATCATATCTAGGAGGCGGTCGCTCCCCGATTGCACCGGGATGTGGAAGAACTTGAAGATATCGTCCCCCTTGAACCCGTCCAGGATGGAGCTCTCATGCTTCAGCAGGGATGAGGGGTTCATCATGCCCACCCTGACCATGTGAGGTCCCAGGACGTTCGATGTGATGTCCCTAAGAAGGGAACCAAGGTCCGCACCATCGATATGCAGGTCGGACCCATAGGCGGCGGTGTCCTGACATGTCAGGAGGACCTCCTTCCTTCCCGCATAGACCCCGCTCTGGACCATGTTAATTATGCGGTCCGGTCGGTTGGATATCAGACCGTTCCTTGCGGACCTGGTTATGCAGTAGCTGCAGGAGCCAAGGCATCCGGTGGATATGGGGACGACATGCTCCAACCTCTTTGCAGCCCCGCCTCCCTGGACAGGTCCGGTACCGCTGCATACCTTGAAATGCTCCGATATGGATGCTTCGACGGAAGGGAGGCCCATCGTGTCAAGGATGCATGCATCCGGGAGCTCCGAGGCGATCCTGTCGGCCTCTATGACGGCCAGGCACCCGGCTACGAACAGCTTCCTGCCAGAGGCACCGACCTCCATCATCCTCTTCCACATCCTCCTCTCGGTGGAAGATATGACGTCGCAGGTGAAGATGATGACGGCATCGGAGGGCCCCCTCCCGTCCTCTTCCGGGCCGGGGACGACCTCATGGCCCAGAGAGGACAGGAGCCTCCTGGCAGCATCCGCCTCACCCTGGTTCATCGTGCATCCGTAATGTTCCACGGATATTCTGACGCCAATCACCCCTCACCGACCGATATGCCCCCATCGGTCCCATCCCAGTGGCCCAACTTCCCTTCAAGGACCATCAACCATTCCTGGAGCTCCTTCGGGATATGGTCGCTCAGGTCTTCGTAGAGCCTTCTTATGCTCTTTGCCTCCTCTAGCCATTCGTCCCTGTCCACCTTGAACAGTTCGACCATGATGTCATCGGATAGGCCCAGCCCTTCTATGTCAAGGTCGCCGGGGCATGGAAGGTCACCTATTGGTGTCCTGACCGCCCCGCATCTGCCCTGCGTCCTCTCGAAGGCCCACTTGAGCACCCTTATGTTCTCCCCGAAACCTGGCCAGAGACAGCTTCCGTCCGTTGACCTCCTGAACCAGTTGACCATGAAGACCTTGGGGAGGTCCTTCTTCGTTCCCCCTTCCTTGACCTTGATCCAGTGGGCAAGATAATGCCCCATGTTGTAACCGCAGAACGGGAGCATCGCGAAGGGGTCCCGCTGAAGGGCGCCCTGTCTCCCATCGGCGGCAGAGGTCCTCTCGGAGCCCATGATGGACCCCAGGAACACCCCGTGGTCCCAATCGAACGCCTGCACGACAAGGGGCACTGTCTTTTTGCGCCTACCCCCCAGCAGGATCCCGGATATGGGGACCCCTTCGGGGTCCTCGTAGAGAGGGTCAAGCACAGAGACCCTCTGGACCGGCGTGGTATAACGCGAATTCGGATGGGCGGCGGGCCTTCCGCATTTGGGAACCCAAGCCTCCCCCTTCCAGTCCGTGAGCTTCATGGGCGGGTCCTCTGTCATCCCCTCCCACCATACATCGCCCTCGGGTGTCAGGGCCACATTGGTGAAGATGGAGTCCCTTGCACAGGCCTCCATGGCGTTGGGATTGGTGTGCATGGAGGTGCCAGGGGCCACTCCGAAGAGGCCGTGCTCCGGGTTCAGTGCGTGCAGCTTTCCGTCAGAGTTGAACCTCATCCATGCGATATCATCGCCTATGAGGGTCACCTTCCAACCGGGAAGTTCGGGGACCATCAATGCAAGGTTGGTCTTCCCGCAGGCGCTAGGGAACGCCCCGGCGAAGTACACCTTCTCCCCCTCGGGAGGGGTGATGCCCACTATGAGCATATGCTCGGCCAGCCAGCCCTCGTCCCTGGCTATGACGGAAGCGATCCTAAGAGAGAGACATTTCTTACCCAATAGGGCATTTCCACCGTAGCCGCTCCCGTATGACCATATCTCCCGGTCCTCCGGGAAATGGACTATGTACTTCTCGGCATTGTTGCAGGGCCAGGGAACGTCCTTCATACCGTCCTTCAGGGGCATCCCCACCGAATGGAGGCATGGTACGAAGCTGCCTTCCTGTCCCATGCTGTCAAGGACCGCTTTGCCCATTCGGGTCATTATCCTCATGTTACACACAACGTAAGGGGAGTCTGTCAGCTCGACCCCCGTCATGCCCATCTTCGAACCGATGGGCCCCATGGAGAACGGGAGGACGTACATCGTCCGTCCGACCATGCAGTCCTTGTAGAGGGAGGTGAGCTTCGATCTCATCTCCTCCGGATCGCGCCAGTTGTTGGTCGGCCCCGCATCATCCTTCCTCTTCGAACAGATGAAGGTCCTTTCCTCGACACGAGCGACGTCCA
The DNA here is from genome assembly GCA_041304645.1 of Thermoplasmatales archaeon. Taxonomy (GTDB): domain Archaea; phylum Thermoplasmatota; class Penumbrarchaeia; order Penumbrarchaeales; family Penumbrarchaeaceae; genus JALOTP01. The sequence goes on along the minus strand of JBFYMY010000208.1, from coordinate 73 downwards.
ATGGGTCGGACCGAGATAGATAGCTGTTGGGCCTAAGCTCTGGGTTCAATCTTATGAAGGTGCCCGACCTCAC
>JBFYMY010000207.1:0-5413 GCA_041304645.1 Thermoplasmatales archaeon | reverse complement strand
TGCCGAACTCACGGTCCCCCTCTATGTCCGTGATGTCCTTGGTCGTTATGGACCCAGTACGGAAGATGGCCATCACCGATCCCATGATCCACGGGGTGGGCGAGCCAATGTCCGCAGTACTGGCCCACGCGGCGACGAGCCCTAGCATCCCCCGGGGCAGGGCAATGGATATATTGGAGAGCCAGACCCTCTTCTTGAACCTCAAGGGTGGCACCGAATAACCGATGGTGATGAGGATCAGAACGCAGACCATCAAGAGGAAGGTCCTGTTGACCATGGCCGCCCTCCATATGGAGAGGACGTAGAGGAGCCCTGCTATCCAAAGTCCCTCCTTCTCTGTGATTATCCCCAGAGGTATGGGCCTGTACGGTTTGTTGATCCGGTCTATCTCGTGATCGTACACCTGATTGAGGGAGTTGGATGCGGCGTTCAGGAACACGAGGGACGCTATGCCCGAAAGCACCTGGAAGAACGGGAAGCTGTGCCATATAAGGAACGGGGGGGTTGGTACGATCTCGAACGAATGGAGCTCGCCCGATGCTATCAGACCCAGTAACGCACCGGAGAATCCCCCGAGAACAGGTGCCAGTAGGGTGAAGGGACGAACAAGGTCAACGAAGGCCCGGAGCCTCTTCGGTGCATATTCCACCTTGTCCAGTGGGTCCTTCATGAACAGCTTTGCACACAAGTCGGACAGCCCGTTGGGACCAATCCCTATAGGGCTATAATGTTTTGCGGTCCCATGGAAGGTTTATGAGACAGTATGACCATCGAACCGACCGATGCAGGAAAGTTTCAAGATCGAAGGTCTGGCCTATCTGGAGGCTCCCTGGGTCTATCCGGTCAAGGAGGATTCGCTCCTCCTTTTTCGAGAGCTTCTGACGATGTTCAGGTCCGGGAAGGGGGTCTTCCTCGACCTGGGCTGCGGATGCGGTCTGAACGGCCTGGCAGCTGCAAGGGAGGGATGGGAAGTGCTGATGGTCGACAGGGAGCCCAGGGCCCTGTCCCTCGCAAGGAGCAACCTTGCCCTTAACGGCCTGATCGCCGAGGTCTGCTTATCTGACCTGCTGGAGGGGGTGAGTGCAAGATGGACCGGTAGGATAGACCTTGCCGCTTTCAATCCCCCTTATCTCGAAACTTCGGGGGGGCTCTCGGAGAGGGAGGGCCTGCCGCTCTCAGGCCGCCCCACCCCCATCGATCTGGTGAGGCGTTTCCTGATAGAGGTCGCCCCGTTCCTGAGCGACAGGGGAGAGGTCATCATTCTGGCCCCTTGGGAATGGGACGAAGGGATGCTCTCATCGGGGACTGACCTTGTCCTCAAGGGCAAGAAGGAGCTGGAGGACCGCACGTCCGGTGAGAGGTTCAATGCGGTCATCTACTCCCGCCCGAGGTCCACTATATGACAATTGATGAAAAATCATTATATCCCCCGCACCTTATCATGTAAAGGGGATAAGATGGACCTGGTCAAGCTCGGGGGTTCTCTGATAACCTACAAGGGGTCGGATGTCAAACCGCCTTACTGCTGGAACGAGACATCATGGAGCTACAGGCTCAAGGAGAACCGGCTCAGGGAGCTTGGCAGGGTCCTCCAGCCTCAGGCAGAGAAGGGCCTGGTCCTCGTGCATGGAGGTGGCACCCACGGCCACAGGACGGTCCTCAGATGGAAGATGGGCGTGGCAAGGGGAAAGGAGGCCATGACCGCCTGGGAGGTCAAATGGAGGATGGAACAGCTGACGGAGAGCCTCCTGCGAATACTGGGCAGGGAGCGGCTCCCCGTGATATCCATATCCCCTTCCGATATAATCGAGGCAAGCTCCGGTTCGATCGTCTCTTTGGACCTGGGACCCATCAAGAAGGTCCTGGACAGGGGGTGCGTACCGCTCCTCAGGGGCGACCTTGTCCCGGACGAGGGCGGCGGTTGGTCCGTTGTATCGGGCGACGAGCTGTCCGCCAGGATATGCTCGGCCGCACCAGGTTCGGTTTTGGGGAAGGTCGATAGGGTCATCATGTGCATGGAAGAGGACGGTTTCCTGCTCCCTGACGGCAAAGGAGGGATGGCCCTTGCCAGCACCGTATCTCCGGAGATGGTCCATTCCAATTGGGAAAGTTGGAACGATATGATAGAGGCAGATGGGGGTACCAACGACGCGAGCGGGGGCATACTCGGCAAGGTCCTTGCCTGTCACAGGATCGCCGCATCAGGAACGGAGGCACGGATCATAGGTGGGGACGTCGGCAGGAACCTGGCCCTGGCATTCTCCGGGTCGGCCACGGGGACGCTCTTTGGGCCATTTGCGGGAGATCGGGCCTGCCAGACCGGAAGCTGTCTCGTCACCCACTGAGGGGAAGCACATGGACATACGAAAGCGCAAGGACGACCACATAACCATTTGTCTTGAACGGAACGTGATGGCCGTCAGGAACCACTGGGACGATGTGATGCTGGTCCATGAGGCCGTCCCCAGCAGGGACCTTGAGGACATCGAGCTTGGGACCGAGCTCCTTGGCAGGAAGCTTTCGGCCCCTCTAATAATAGCTGCTATGACAGGGGGGAGCAGGAGGGCGGGGTCCTACAACAAGCTCCTTGCCAGGGCCGCCGAGGAGCATGGTATAGGGCTGGGGGTAGGCTCACAGAGGGCGGGCCTTGAAGAGGGCCGCTTCATAGGGAGCTACACGGTCGTCAGGGATTACGAGGTCCCTCTGCTCCTTGGGAACCTCGGGGCCCCCCAGGCAAGCTCGGGACCCAAGCCTGACCGGCAAGGGGGCGTTCCCTTCGACACAGCCCTCTTCGAGAGAGCCAGGGATATGATCGGCGCACATGCTGTCTGCCTGCACCTCAATTATCTCCAGGAGGTGGTCCAACCCGAGGGAGAGACCAATGCAGGGAGCTTGCTCGAGAATATCAGGAACATTTCTGGCAAGGTAAAACTGGTGGCCAAGGAGACAGGAGCGGGCATCTCGAGAGGGTGCGCCCTTTCCCTCAAGAGCGCGGGAGTGAGCGCCATAGACGTGGGCGGGCTCTCTGGCACTTCCTTCTCTGCGGTCGAATCCTTCAGGCACGACCCGACCGGCAGGGCATCAAGGTTCGGGACCACCTTCCGTGAATGGGGGCTGCCCACCCCTGTATCCGTCATCGTTGCGGACGTGGGCCTCCCTCTGATAGCGACCGGAGGCCTGAGGACCGGGCTGGACATAGCAAGGTCCCTCTCCCTTGGCGCCTCCGCCGGCGGAATGGCTTGGACCCTACTCAGGGCGGCCTCCAAAGGCTATGATAGGTTGTCGGACGAGATCGGGACCATCCTTGACGAGCTCAGGGCAGCTGTATTCCTATCGGGTGCCTCATCGGTCCGGGAGATGGGGCAAAGACCCCCCGTCCTGACCGGGTTAACAAGGGAGATCGTTGGGCAGCTGGCCCCCGGCCGTAGTATGAAATTCCCATGACATGGAAAAATGGTCGAAAGCATTAATATACGAACACCCAATGTTATCAGTCCTAAAAAGGACCGTTCAAAGGGATGCACGATGGGCTTTCTAGACATTTTCAACAGGAAGAGGAAGGGTAGGACCGCCCGGGGAGACCGCGATAGGGCGCAGAAGGCCAAACCTCTCCCTGACGATATCGAGGACAGGACCAAGGTCCGATCCCCATCCACCAAGGCGGAACTGGAAAAGGAGCTCCAGGCCGAAAGGGACAGGGTCCAGGAGCAGGAGGGGCGGATCATGAAGATGGAGGAGTCCTTGACCCGCCTGCAGGAACAGTGGCTGGACCTGCTCCAGAAGCAGCAGAAGGCCCTGGAGGTCATGGTCGATGAGCGCTCGAGGTCCACATCCGTCAGCGATGAGGGGACGAAGGTCCCGGTCCTGGGGACCGCAGGCCTTGAAGCGACAGGGTTCGCCCTGGACGGAGCCAGGACCATCCCTTCAATGAGCGTTCCTATCCGAACGCCCCAGACCCAACCGGTATCGTCCACAGGGACCGATAGGCTCTCCGCTCCCATCCTCAAGGACAAGACCTTCACCGATTTCGTCGTGGACGATTCCAACAGGTTCCCTTACCTTGCTGCCGAGGCCGTGGCCTCCGGGACCGGTAGGCGCTACAACCCGCTCTTCATCTTCGGTCCCGTTGGTGTGGGCAAGACCCATCTTCTCCAGGCTGTTGCCAACAGGATGCTGGAGAGGGAGCCAGACCTGAGGGTCCTCTACACATCCACCGAGAAGCTGACCGATGAGCTCATCAGGGTCCTGGAAACGGGGGACATGGGGGCCTTCAGGAACAGGTACGATGAGATGGACGTACTTCTGATAGACGACATCCAGCTGCTCTCCGGCAAGGAGAAGACCCAGACAGAGTTCTTCCATATGTTCAACCATCTCTACAACTCGCAGAAGCAGATAGTGCTCTGCTCGGATAGGCCCCCCTCGGAGATCAAGGAGCTAGAGACAAGGCTCAGGTCCAGGTTCGAAGGCGGCCTGATAATAGATATCAAGGTACCTACCTTCGAGGGGAGGAAACAGATCCTGGTCAATCTGGCGCAGAAGGAGGGGTTCTCCATATCCGGTGAGGTGCTCGATTACCTCGCCTTCTACCTGGACTCGAACGTCAGGGAGCTTCAGGGCGGTTTCAACAGGGTGACCGCCTTCGCCTCCCTGATGAAGGAGCCCATAACCGTCAATCTCGTGATGAAGGTATTGGACAGCATCATCCATGAGAAGGAGCAGGTCGTGAAGGAGCAGCGTAACGCTCCCTTGCCCAAGGTGGAGTTCCCCAACGACGAGGATGGGGAGAGGACCGCACAGTCCGAGCTAGAGCTCGAACAGGAAGCGGACCGGCTGGAGATAGAGCTCCTGCAGGAGATTAGGAAGAGCTCGACTTCGAACGCCAACAAAGCCGCGCCGAGGTCGTCATGAGTTCCAAAAAGTCTCATTATTTGCAATAGCATTATATATTTACACCTATTTTATGAACACAGGGTGTGTTCCATGCAGAGGGACCTTGAGGAATCAGCTTTGGACTTCGACAGGTATCCGAGGACAGATAATTATTTCGTGAAAAGGGCCTCGGCCTACATCGCCGATCTACTGCTCTGTTTCGTGATCTCGCTAATATTCCTGTTGATAATAGGAATTGACATGGCAGGCCTGTTGGGCTGGGTGCTGCTCTACATCCTGACAGGGTTCCTTACCGCGGTATACAAGATGCTCCTGGACGGATTTGGTGCGCGGACTTTGGGCAAGGCGGTATTCTCCCTCAGAGTCGTGGGCCGAGAGGATGGGCCTATGTTCGGGGACGCTGTTCTGAGGAACCTCTCCGCCATACTTCCATTCATAGGTCCGCTCCTGGACCAGCTCATTGGCAGCGGGACGGCTCGTGACAGCAGACAGAAGCTCACCGACCATCTCTCGACCACAT
>JBFYMY010000206.1:0-4536 GCA_041304645.1 Thermoplasmatales archaeon | reverse complement strand
GTGTGTTCCAGCTCACCCTTAGCCCAGTGGGGGAAGTGGACCTCCAGAGGAGGATACGCTGCATAAAGATGAGGGGTATGGCCCACAATACCTCCATGTTCGCCCTTGACCACAAGGACGGTTCCTTCCGTATCGTCCCGGCGATCTGAAATGAACGCCCCAGCTACTTATTTAGGAAAGTATTTGTATCCATCGACCGGATAATGGTCCGGGGAGCGAACATGGCACCAAAACGTGAAAGGTCCGAAGTGGGTGTCAGGGGCGGTCGTCTCTGCCCCAGATGCAGGAAGGACCTCTTCCTCGTCGAAAGGGGCGGGGAGCGCCTTGATGTCTGCCGCAGCTGCGGGGGGATATGGTTCGACAAGGACGAGCTCGCGGTCGTTCTGGGAAAAGAGAGCACCGTGGAGCTCCTTGTAGGCATCAGCAAGGAGCTTAAAGGAGAGAACCTGCTGTGCCCGAACTGCAGGGAGGTCATGTCCACCAAGGAGGTCTACGACGTCTTCGTTGACGTCTGCCGAGAGTGCGGCGGGATCTGGATGGACAGGGGCGAGACCGAGAAGATATGGGCCAGGGACGAGAAGACAAGGCACCCGTTCGGAATAGGTGTGGATGAGGCCGACCCTGCTCATTTCTGGGATATGTTCAGGGAAAAGTACAGGAAGTTCGAGAACCTCGATGAGGGACCGCAGTGAACCTCATCTTTTCTTGCCCTTGATGAAAGGCTTCTCCGGCAGGTCGCCCTTGAAGAGACATCTCGTGCACTTGTAGGTGTCGTAGGACCTTGAGATGGTGCCCGAGCCGCAAAGGGGGCATTTGTATTCGAGCAAGGCCCCATCGTTCTTGAGGTATTCACGCACCTTCTTCATGTCTATCTTCCAGAGGTTCGCATCCTTGGGGGTCTCACCCTCCCTCCTGGGCTCTATGATCCCTATGTTGTAGAGGTAGATGGTGATGTCACGGCCCTTGACGAGCCTGGTGGAATATTTGTCGAATATCCTCTGAACGGTCACTGATTTCTCATCTGTGAACTTCTCCGAGAGCATCATGATGATGGAACGAACGACCTCATTGCTCTGCTCCTCGCTCTGGATGGACATAACCGCTCACCCGGGCATTCCGATGCGCCCTGGACCGAGGGGGTATATGTGATATTTCCGATAAAAGCTTATTGAGGCCCTGCAGCACCGCCGGGGCTTAAGCGGACCTCCAAATATTCCCTGACGGCTTCGCTCACGAGCCTGAGGTCTGGCCGCTCTATTACGATATGGGCCCTCTTCCTCACCCGTTCCTCCTTCGGCCTGAAGGCTATGGCCAGGTCCGACCTCTTGAACATGGATATGTCCACCGATGAATCGCCCACTGTGACGACGGGGCCGTGGCCGCCCCCCGCCATGATGCTTCGGGCGAGGACACCCCCCTTGTCCCTGAGGGGGACCTCGAGTATCCCTTCGCCGGTGAGGCGCCCGTCGGGTCCGTGCTCTATGCCGTTGGCATAGTGGCCGTCCAAACCCCATCTCTGGACGAGGATGCTCGAAAGGAGCTTGAGCCCGCCGCTGAGTATGGTTATGTCCGCCCCCAGTGCCCTCAGGTCCCTGATGCAATCCTCGACCCCATTCATAGGCGTGGCCTTCTCCATCATTGACCTGATATCGTATATGGTCAGGTCAGGCATTACCGAGAGCCACAGGGCGATATCCCGGCGCATGAACTCCATGTCGTCTATCTCTCCCCTGAGATAGGCCTCATGAGAATTTTCGTTCGTGGTCCCGAGCAGATCATGGACGAGCCCCCATGACGACCTCTCCTTGACGAGGACGCCGTCCATGTCGAACACAACGAGGGGTCTCATAGGGGACATGAACGCTCACGGGCTCCCAGGGTCAAAGTCATGCCAGGCGGGCCTGGGTGGACAGCCTTGTCCGCCAGCGGTTTATCCGCGGACCTCCTCCGTCCCGGCTCCCAACGAGCGCAGGGAATCTACGGTTAGGCTGCTCCCTTCCGGGCCTGACCCGGTCCCCGTAGTCAGGATGTCGAAGCGTCCCTACGGACGCTCCAGTACACCGCTTCCAGCCCCGAGGGACGTTACATCATCGTCGTTCCTTGGACCTCTGGTGTACCGGTCTTGCCGCCCCAAGCCGTCGCCCCGCTGTAGACCGTGCTGCGGCATGCCCGAAGGCACGAGGGAGGGCCTGACTCCCCGACCAAGCCTGGCGCCCCGGCATTGATGACGCATGTATATAGCTTTTGGTTGTGCCCCTTGTAAAACCCGGGCATATGCACTAGCTGCAATTTCAATGGAATAATCCAGTTAATATTTTATACCTTATCACTGCTCCATCCGAAGGAGGGTCCTCAGATGTCTTTAATAGGTTCAGGAGATGGGGCGATAGACCCCGACAGGATCACGGTAGGCGAGTTCAACGTCATGGACGAGTTCCTCACCGTCGAAAAGGAGATCTCATGCCAGGAGCTCGCAAAAAGGCTCCTTGAGATGCCCAGGGGTGCCGTCTTCCTTCTCAATGAGCAGAAGGTGCCCGTGGGGGCCGTCACCGCCAGGGAACTGCTCCTTGCGACAGTGAGGGGCTCAAACCTCATCACCATGACCGGGGAGGAGATAATGAACACCAAGATCATGGAGGTGAGCCTTGACGACAAGCTCTCCGAGGTGTTCCCGAAGATAACGAACTACGCCCCCTACGCCGTCATCGTCAAGGACAAGACCGGCAACTTCGTTGGCTATTTCTCTCCCAAGGATTACCACGAGGCGCTCCAAAAGGCCGGTGTTCTGTGAACCTGGCGTCAGCCCATTTTCATAGGATCAAGAGAAGGACAAGGTTCCCAACCATCATCTGTACCATGAAAGCTAGCGCAAGAGAGAGGATGAACGGTACTTTCGGCGTGACCCAGACCCTCCTCGTACCTGCCATTTCGAGCTTGCTGATAAGTGGTTCCTCGGGGTCCTCCTTGGTGCTCTTACCGTCCTCCTTGACCACGACCCAAACATATCTGCCCTTCAGCTTTTCCACATCCATCATGTACGACGTGAACATGGCTGGGAAGGAGATATCGCCCTTCACGATGTTCCTCACCGGCAAGTAGATGAGAAGCACGGCCCCGGTCATGACCGCGGCGTTTAAGAGGGTCGAAAGATGGGGATTGAAGACCAGACCTATTGCGGGCATGTTCCCGACGGCCTCGTAGAAGGGACCTATATTGATGAAAAGACCCTCAACCTGCCATGGGAAAACGGCCGCAAGCACAATGAGGCATTTCGCATCCGCCCCGCCGTGAAGGAGTCTGGCCCCGGCTATTGGAATTGTATATAGTAGATAATATACCAACATGAAAACGAGCGACAGCCCAACCTTGCCTACGAGCGCCCGGTCACCCAGGACATATGCTATGACAAAGCCTACGATGGACAGAAGATAGAACGATGCGAAGGCGATGTCGACGAACTTCCCTTTCGCCATCTCACTGGGTTCGGGGTATCCGTAGATGACGAAGACCACCCCTGCCGCGAGAGCGGGCAGCGACAGGAACGAGAACGGCTCGTCCCAGCCTCCCAGTTCACCCATCTCGATGAACAAGAACGGTGCGCAGGCACAACCCATAAGGACCCACATCCTGTCGGGGACCCTTCTGGTCCTGAGGTCCGATATTGCGCTCGCAATGAGCACCAAAGATGCGATCGCGATCTTGATCAGGTCAACGATCTGGACCGTTTCCATTCGATACCCCTCATTTTTCAGCCAGTAGCTCTTTGGCCCTGGACCTTATGATGCGAGCCTGCGTCGGGTTCATATTGGGAAGGGAAAGGAGCACTTTCGGATCGGCCTCCGCTATCTGCTCCGGTTCAAATAGCCCTGCGGCCGATAGCTGCTGTGCCCTCTCGAACGATATCCCCATGACCTCCGCAAGGGATCGTAGGTCTGCGTCCTTACGGTCTTTCTTAACCGGTTCCGGGACCTCGGAACGAAGGTCGCGCTGTTTCATCATCCGCAGGACATCCTTCCTGGCCGTCGAGGTGTCCATCTCCCAAGAGGCGGACTCGCCGTCAATGGTGATATGGATCCCTTCCTTTTCGTCCTTTGCGGGGGGGGCTTCCGCTCCATCGGCCTCCGCCACCTCACCCTTGTCCCCATGGAGCTTTATGGCCGTCCCGACCAGCAGCATCTCGGGGTTCCCTTGGGGGTCCCTGGAGAGCCTTGCCTCTATCTTTATTACCGCATCAGCACCCATCTCGAGCGCGGAACCGATAAGGTTTTTCTCTGCCTCCCTGAACAGTGCTTCGAAATGGTCCGGGGTATCTGCCCAGGGCCAGGACTCGTCGCCCATGGCAACGCTCCTCTTCCCCTTCTTGGCTGAGGTAACTGCCGCATATCCGAAGGCGAGCCCTAAGCTCTCCTTGATATCGGCCCCCTTCACATGGTCAAGGTTGGTGACTATCATGTGGGTTCACATCCTTCGCTCTTTCATCTCCCTTCCCCTCAACGTCCTTGAACTCGGCATCCACAACAGGCCCTTTCTCATCGC
>JBFYMY010000205.1:0-3810 GCA_041304645.1 Thermoplasmatales archaeon | reverse complement strand
GTCCTGAAACCCCTTTCGACCGCCAGAGGCAGGTTGCCACCGAGGAACTCGCGGACTATCTCCTCGTTCCGCAGGAAGGAATCCCCGCCTCTCGCCCTGATCCGTCCGTACATGGCCCCCCTGACCCCGCTCTCGAAGCTCTTCCTGCTCACTGAACGCTCACCGGAGAGGAAAGCGAACGCCAGGGACCTGCTCACAGTGTCCAGGATGGTCCTGTTGGACCCCACCTCCGAAAGTTCTGGAACGTCCACGGCAAGGTCCCTCCACGCCTCGACGACGAAAACACCGGCGTGCAGCAGGACCTCGGGGAAATGGGCCCCCTCCACCCTTGCCCCGAGAGAGACCTCTATGATGCTCCTGTTCCTCATATGGTCCTTGATGTAGTCGAAGTAGATGTTCGAGAGCCTGTCGTTCAAGGGTTCGTTTATGGCATCCAGGTCCCTCAGGTTCGACGTCGTTACCGCAACGAAGCTCCCGGGGAAGGTCTCCCTGGACTTGGCCGGCGATACGATACCCTCCTGTAGGGCCTGCAGAAGCACGTTCTGGGTGCCCAGGGGCAGCTTGCCTACCTCATCGACGAGCAATAGCCCCCTGTTGGCCTGGAGCAGCTTGCCCGGCTCCAGGATGAGGGGGGAGGTGGGATCTCCCAGCTCCTGCAGCTTGTGAAGGTTGTAGACCCCTGTGAGATTGTCGGGGAAGACCTCCGATGAGCCCTGGAGCCGTGCAAGGCCGAAACCCTCCTTCAACCTTATCCTGGACACCGGTACCTTCTTCGCATCGACCCTCACGGGATCGAAATCGTACCTTCCGTCGCCGAACCTTGATTGGCATGAGGGGCAGCATTTGACCCGCTTGTGGAATGCCGGGTCGACCACCGATGCGGGGTCGTCCTGAACGGGGCAGCCGGTGACAACGAACACATCCTTGGGAAAGAGCTGCCATATATCCTTGGCCAGGCTTGTCTTTCCAGTACCGGAGGGTCCGAAAAGGAGCACATGGGACCCCGCTATCAGGGCAGAGACCAGGTTGGAGAGCGTTCCAGGGTCCACGACCGTGGTCGGGAACAGGAGCGCCATGGCCTCTTCCATGGAATGCCCCTTCTTCCTCATGGCCAGGAGCCTGCCCTTGATATCTTCCGATAAGGATTCCTGGGGGGTCATGGGTCTGTAACCCGACCTCATCAGTTCGTCGGCCGTCCTTATATCATGAGCATCCATTTCCATCGTCTCCTTTTATCGTCCTACCTGACGTTGTCGGCCCATACCGAGGGAATAGAACGGATTTTATTGTTCCGGTCAGGGAGCACGTACTGTGGGGGACCTCCGGATATGTTTAATTGCTTGTGACCATCTACCATGACCAGGTGGATATCAATGGCCTCAGTACCTGTCAGTGGAACGACCGGAAGATGGAAGGTACTGGTCACAAGGAAGCTGCCTGGCAACAGCCTCTCGGAACTGGATGGCCTGGCGGACCTGGAGGTCTGGGAGGGGAACGGCCCCATGCCCAGAGAGGTCCTGATGGAGCGGCTCCCCGACCATGATGCCCTTATCTGCCTTGTGAGCGACAAGGTGGACCGGGAAGTGATCCTATCGGCCCCCCGCCTCAAGGCCATAGCGAATTTCGGAGTGGGCTATGACAACATCGATGTGGGGTTCGCATCCGAAAAGGGCATACCCGTATTCAACACTCCTGACGTCCTGACCGAGGCGACCGCTGACCTTGCCTTCGCCCTGATACTTGCGACTGCAAGGAGGCTTGGCGAGGCAGAGAGGTTCATAAGGAGGGGCGAACCCTGGACATGGAGCCCGGACCTGTTCCTTGGAAGGGACGTCTGGGGAGCTGCCCTTGGTGTCGTCGGTGCAGGTAAGATAGGCAGGGCCATCCTCAAGAGAGGAAGGGGGTTCGGAATGAAGCTGTTCTATACGGACACGAAAGGTAGGCCTGACCTTGAAAGGGAAACGGGAGCCGAGTTCGTGTCCCTCGATGACCTTCTCTCCAGGTCCGACATCGTCTCTCTCAACGTCCCATTGACAGTGTCCACCCGCCACCTCATAGGAGAGAGGGAGCTCTCATCGATGAAAGAGGGGTCCATCCTTGTGAACACCTCCCGCGGCCCGGTCCTGGACGAGGCCGCCCTTGTGAAGGCCTTGAGGCGCGGCAGGCCGGTGGCGGCAGGACTGGACGTTTACGAGAACGAGCCCGTTGTGCTGCCGGACCTCTTGGGGCTCGACAATGTCGTGCTCCTTCCACATATCGGGTCCGCGACAGTGAACGCTAGGGGATCGATGGGCCGCCTGGCGGCCGGGGCGATAGCTGGGTCCATCAGGGGTGAGAGACCGAAGAACACCGTGAACCCGGCGGTCTTCGGACCGGAAAAGGGGGCAGGGCCTTTATGAGATGGAGCCTGGAGGGAGGTGGCCCCGTCTTCGAGGTCACCGACACCGACCTGGCAGGCCGCATAGGCAGATTGAGGATCAGCCAGAGGATGGTCGAGACCCCTGACCTGATGCCGGTTGTCAATCCCAATTCCGTTTCAAGGGGTGAGGGGGTACTTCCCTCCGAGCTCTACGATACCTTCGGTTTCCGGATGCTCATCACCAATTCCTACATCATCAAGAGGAACCAGGTCCTCATGGACGAAGCATTGCAGGTCGGCCTTCACCGGCTTCTCTCCTTCGACGGGGTGATAATGACGGATTCCGGCACCTTCCAGTCCTACATATACGGTGGAGGGGTGGACAGGGAGGTCGATGTGGACCCCATAGGGATCGTCGAACTGCAAAAAAGACTGGGGTCCGATGTGGGCACGATCCTTGACATCTTCACCCCTCCGGGCATAGACCATGGAAGGGCCGGGTCGGCCCTCGAGCGGACCATGGAGAGGGCAAAGGCCTCCAAGGACAAAGCCAGAGGCATGGTCCTGGCCGTCCCTGTCCAGGGAGGTGAGCATCTTGACCTCCGCGAGAGCTCCGGCAGACAGGTCCTCGAGCTGGGCTCTGGCTATGCCCCCATCGGAGGCGTGGTCCCCATAATGGAATCCTACGACTACCCGCTCCTTGTGGATGTCATAGCCGCGTCCAAGAAAGGGTTGGGCCCATCGGTTCCGACCCATCTCTTCGGGGCGGGCCATCCGATGGTCCTGCCGCTGGCCGCGGCACTAGGTTGCGACCTGTTCGATTCCGCATCCTATGCGAAATATGCAAAGGACGGAAGGTACCTGACACCTTACAGGACCCTGCAGCTTTCCGATATGACCGCCCTCCCCTGCTCATGCAGGGAATGCGCTGGAAGGTCGCCGGAGGACCTCAGGTCCATGGAAGAGGAGGCTCGGATCGGGGCCCTTTCGCGGCACAATCTCTGGGTCATCAAACAGGTCCTTGACGAGGTTCGCGTCTCCATCAAGGAAGGGACGCTCTGGGAGATGGTCGAACGCTTCGCCCTCTCCAATCCCATGATGTATGCGGGCGTCAAACGGCTATTCGAACACAGGGGCTTCCTGGAAGAGAACGCCCCCAGGTCCCTTAAGCGGTTCATGTGCTGCACCTCCCTGTCCCTGTGCAGGCCGGAGTTCTCAAGGACGGAGGACGCCCTGGCTGCATACCCGAGGGAAAGGTACCCCGACAGGGTCCTTGCCCTCACGGACTGGACCGCTTCCAGGAACAGACCTGTCGAGGAGCTGTTGGGGAGGTCGGTCCCACCCGAGTTCTGGCCGGTCGTCATCTCCCCGCTGGGCGCGCTGCCTTACGATGTGCTATCGATGTACCCCATGACCCAGGCGCTCTTCCCTCCGCCCGGCTCCCTGGACGA
>JBFYMY010000204.1:0-7422 GCA_041304645.1 Thermoplasmatales archaeon | reverse complement strand
CATATCCGATGGATGACAGTGCTCCGACCAAGGTCGGTCAAAGAATCGTCCCTCCAATCCAGATAGTCATCGGTATCCTTTCCGGCCCCTAGAACTATCGCATAGAGGATCCCATGTTGGTCCCTGATGTCCGTAAGGAGGTAATTCGCTCCATATTTTTCCATCATAGCCAGGGTGATATTGGGATCGACAGCTATCAGCCCGGACGAAACATCCCTGATGGCGGTCTCATCTTCAGCCCATTCTTCAATTAGTGAGGGGTCATAGATGGTCTGTTCGATGTATCTAGCAGGTCTGTCGATAACGGATCCCAAACCTGTGTATCCCTCCACGGAGTATCCGTAATCCCACCAGGAGAAGACCTTCTCGCGGGGATCGGAATTATTACAAAGCCAGTTTATTGCTCCAAATAATTCCGGGACAAAGGTGCGATTGACGGTCTTGCCATTCTCCGAGTAAATGATCCTGTACTCATTCTCCCATCCTCCTAGAGACCATATCTCGATATGAATACCAGGTCTTACCTCGATGATGTCCAGGATCCCCTGTTGTTCGTAATGATAGATGTTATCGGTCGCCTGCTCATGATCGAACAATCCCACCGAAAGCAGGCCAATTAGGATCAGGAAGACCAGACCTGTGCTGAAAGCAAGTGTCTGGCTCCTCTTCCTCATTTTTAAGATCCTACCGGGATCTTCCTCCTTCACCTCAAGGATCCTCCTGAACCTATCGAAGAACGGAAGGGAGGCAAGAAAGACCAGTATCGGGACCAGGGCCATCGCCCCGACTGCGAGGTTGTTCGGGTATAACCAGAAGTCGTAACCTAGTTCCCTCTCGATGACCTGCTGTAGGATCCCTCCAAGAATAGCCATCACTATGGAGAAGACGGCGACGATCAATGTCAGATTGCCTATGTATGATATCTTGGAAGTGTTCCTCAACTGAAGAATCGATAATAATACCAATGTAAACCCAAGCGTTCCATAAACCATCCCAACAGTGATGGCCCCCCAGAAGTAGCTATGATCGGTGTATTGCCAGATCGCCTCCCAGTAGGCATCCCTGAAGTAGAAAGCCATTATGAGAAGGTCCAGGATCGCGATGAAGATACAATACGAGAGGATGACCTTGATGGGGGCAGGGGTCTTGATCTTCATATCCTTCCGGTACTCTGAAGCTACATCATAGGGATTCCCGAAATCCTTCAAGACCTCACGGATCGTACTTTCATCGGGTTTGTCCATGCCTCTCTCTTTGGCCGCTTCCACCGATCGCTCCTGTAGATGCCCCCTCAACTCGTCATGGGCGGCCTTCCTGGCATGTGGATCCAGTCCGAACAGTTCCGAATCGATCCTCTTCAGATAATCATCTACGATGCTTTCTGGTTTCATGGCTCTATCCCCACGTTTTTCAACATGTCCTTCACAAGTCCATTGATGAACACCCATTCTTTTAGGCAAATATCCAAGGCTTTTCTTCCCTGCGGAGTGATCTCATAATATTTTCTTCTCGGACCCGATTCCGAGTCACCCCAGAAGGTTCTTAGAAAACCCCTATCGGATAGCTGGTTCAACATCGGATAGACCGTACCTTCAGGGAGACGATACTTACCTTCACTGGAAGCCTCCAGTTTCTTTATTATCCTGTATCCATAGGTTGGATCCTTCTCCGAACCTATTGCGGCAAGGACCAAAAATGAAAGTAGGCCCGTCTTCATCTCTTTCTCGAACTTCATCCTGAAGGATTCAAGGGTTCTATCCATCTAATTACCTCGAAGGACAAGGTAAGTAGAGGTTCGAGGTAGTATAAGATATTTTCCAAGGATATGAAAAAATTAAAAAAAAATGACATTAAGCACATCAGGGAAGGCTCTCTCTTTAAACCCTTTCTACTCGCAGTATTCTATATATGGACCCATTCTGAAAAGCTGATCAACATAGACCGTGATCGTGATCATCGTCACGTGGGACCGTCCTTACTTCATTCCTATCATGACCAAACTTCTTTTTCGATATTACCGGTCAATAAGACCCATAAAGGCACTTCTCTGATCATTATCCCTTCCACCTCGAACTGACCCGCAGAACGATCGGTGATGACCACACCGAACGGTGACCCTTTCTCTTTTATGAAGTTCTTCAAGGTGGTGGATATCTTGAACCTGTCCGATGTCTTCACCTCGACTGGTATGGCCCTATCTTTGCCGGTTAAAATGAAATCTATCTCTCCGTTGCTTTTTACATGGTTCAAGCTCAGGCCGTTCTCCTCGCAGAACCTGTGGAGGTATATCCCTACGACATTCTCGACGATGAAACCTAGGTTCTCTTCCTTGATCGAATATTCCTTCAGGATGCCGTTTCGAATCCCCTGATCGCTTATGAGATATTTTTTCATCGATTTTTCCTGTGTGGAGATCTTCTCGGAGAACACGGGTACCTCTATCACGAGATAACTTGCCTTCAAATAGGCCAGATAATCAAGTATCGTCGAACGGTCCAATCCGACGATACGGTTCATTGCCTCGTAAGATAGGATCCTGCTCTGGTTCTGAGCGATGAAAACAAAAAGCAGTTCGAGAGCTCTTGGGCTCCGGATATTGAACAGTTCAACGATATCCTCGTAGAACGCTTTCTTTGGAACATCTTCATAGAGGCGGTCGAACCAGACCGAACTATCAGGAACGGTGCGCAGCTGAAACCATTCGGGATATCCTCCAACTCTGAGATACTCCATCAGATGGTCCCTTATAGAACCATACTTCTTGGACATTTCCAAGCTATCGTCCAAAAAATGAGGTGTTTCGATCTTGAAACCATCCATCCCAAGGAATTCTCTCAGATTGAACGGGTGCTGAACGAACGATATCACCCTTCCTCTAAGGTACGTGTTGGCCTCTTTCTGAAGAGCAAGGGATGAGGACCCGGAAATTACCATTTTCAAGTCTTGTTCCCGGTCATGATACCCTTTGATCCATTCATACCATCCCTTCACCTTTTGGACCTCATCCAAGAAGGCATAATTCCTGCCTTTTGGTGCGTTTCCCAAAAAGAACTCGAGCGTGTCGGAGAGCGGTTCACTGCAGAAGTTCCTCAGCATCGGATCGTCCAAAGAGACATATAATAACCGCTCGGGACCGACCCCCGACCCGATGAGCTTGTCTATGATCATATGGATGGTGGTTGTCTTACCTGCCCTTCTCGGACCAAGCAGCTGCACGGTCCTCTCAAAAGAGAGTTCCTTCATGATGCGGGGAAGGTTCTCCCGAGATATCTTGGACCTGGCCTTATCCACTATACCTGTGGCCCACCAAGGGTTCGTCCTCAGAAGATATCTCTCGAGCCCAATATTGTCAATGATCATAAAGGGATATTGTCCAACCCTTTATTAAATATTGCGGAACGTAACCCGCAATAATAAGAATATATTGCGGAATATGGTCGACAATAATCCCTAAATGAGGTCCTCAACGTCAATAATGATCCATTATCACTTACCTATGCGCTATGGGTGCTATCATTGATCAATTCTCGTATAGTATAGGGTCCATAGACACAGGTATCCGAAATGCCATTGGCCGAAGTACAGCTTCGCCTGTAAATGATCAGCCTTTATCTTTCCAAGGATGAAGCGAACAAGAGAGGATACTGTATACTCAATGCGTTTCCTTCTCTGCATGCTGCTTGTAAGGACCTACCTTGAGAAGCTTCCCGACCTCGGCTTTGTTCGAGATCTTCATTTTATAGATCCAATTGCCGTAGCAGTCCGCATTTAGCTTCTCCGGGGCATTGACCACATCATCGTTTATCTCGAGTATCTCGCCCGAGAACGGGGAATAGATGGGGGTCGAGGCCTTGACGGACTCCACTGCCCCCTCCGGCTCCAGCTCCTTGAACTGGACCGCTTTCTCTCCGACTATGGGCGCTTCGAGATAGACGATATCCGTGAGGTGATGGGTGGCGTACTCCGTTATTCCGACCACTGCCACATCGCCCTCGATCCTGGCCCACTCGTGCGTGGGGGTGTACAACAGGTTGTCCGGGAACTTCAAACCGCTTATGTCCGACATGTTATTCCTCCTTTTTTTTCTCTATGGTATTCCTCTATTTTAACCTTGATGCGATGTTCATGCCCTCGGGTTCACTATCTCTATGGGGACCATCCGCTCCTTTATCTGGACCTCCAGTTTCGTCCCGTACGGGTGCAGCCCGAACTGAACGTAACCCAGACCGAACCCGATCTTCTTTGCGGGGACCATGGTCCCTGACGTGACGTTACCGACCTTTTTACCATCCTTGAATATCTCCATCCCGGTCCTTGGAATGCCCCTGTCCTTCAGCTGGAAGGCAACGAACTTGACCGGTATCCCGTTCTTCTTCTGTGCCTCAAGGACTGGTTTCCCGACGAACTCATGTTCCATCTTCACGGCCCATTCAACATTCGTCTCCAGGGTCGTATGGTTGAAATCGAAGTCCTGGCCCGATAGGAGCAGTGCCTTCTCCATCCTTAGGGTATCCCGTGCACCCAGACCTATGGGCTTTATACCGAACTCCTTCCCGTACTTGAAGATGGAGCGCCAAACGGCTATAGCATCCTCATTCGGTATCATCAGTTCGAAACCGTCCTCGCCCGTGTATCCAGACCTCCAAACGAGATAGGTCCTGTTCAGGTCCTTGAAATGCATGTAATCGCAGTTGAAGAACTTCATCTCGCAGGGATGGGTAGTGGCCTTCCTCATCACATCCACTGCCCTGGGTCCCTGGACGGCGATTATGGCATAGTCGTCGGATATGTTCTCCATCACGGTTCCGGCCTTCCTGTGCTTGTTGAAATGGTCCCAGTCGAGCTTTACCTTGGCAGCGTTCGGGACCGCGAAGTAATGGTCCTTGTCGAGCCTGGCGATTATCATATCGTCGACTATCTGGCCCTTCTCGTTCAGGAAATGGGTGTACTTAAGCTGTTTCATCTTCATGTTCCTTATATCCTGGGTCAATATATTGTCCAGTGTATCGGTCGCTGTGTCCCCATATATCCTGAAGTTACCCATATGGGAGACATCGAAGACCCCCACACCGGTCCTTACTGTCACATGTTCGTCGGTTATGGAGGTGTAATGGGTCGGCAGGTAGTACCCTGAGAATTCGACCATGGAACCTCCCATCTCCTCGTGCATCTCGGCCAGAGGCGTTCTCTTTGGTGCCATCTTGATACGCTCCTTGTCTACGGTTCGGGACGGACCGCCATCGGGGATAGGATATTTTAAGTTTGGTATGGATATTCGATTGTTTTATTCCGTCCGTCTCATTCAGTCCTTCAATCCATCCTCAACCGTTAATGGAAAAAGGTTATTAGAGGGGTTTTGATTACATGCGGCCCCGAGGGCGAAGGAGGGCGATATTCTGCACTACCTACCCAACCATACGAACGAAAAGGAGATGCTTGTTAAGATGGGTCTTAGATCGATAGATGACCTCTTCCAGGACATACCGGAGCACCTGCGGGTCAAGGACCTGGACCTTCCGCCGCCCATGTCCGAGGTGGAAGTGCTCCGTGAAGCCGATTCCCTCATGAAAGCATCCAAGGGAGGAGGGGATATGCTCATGTTCCTGGGAGGTGGGTTCTACGACCATTTCATCCCCACCATTGTTGACAATGTTGTCTCCCGCTCCGAGCTCTATACTTCCTATACCCCCTACCAACCGGAGATGTCGCAGGGCATCCTGCAGGCGCTCTTCGAGTACCAATCCTTGATGTCGGACCTTGTCCAGATGGAGGCCGTGAACACCTCCATGTATGACCTTCCAACGGCCATAGGTGAGGCCATACTGATGTCCAACAGGATCAACCACAGGAACGTCTTCCTTATTCCAGAGCTCATGACCAAGGACAAGGAGTGTGTCATAAGGAACTATATCCTCGGAGCAAAGATGGAGCTGAGGAAAGTACCTTTCAAGAACGGAGCGATGGACCTTGATGCCCTCAAGGGGATGCTCGGTCCGGAGATCTCCGGTGTTTACCTTGAGAACCCGAACATGCTGGGGCTGTTCGATCCGGGTGCGACGGAGATCAGGTCCATCCTCGATCCAAAGATGGTCTATGTCGTGGGCGTGAACCCGACCACCCTGGGCATAGCCAAACCACCTGGTGCCTACGGTGCCGATATCGTCGTTGGAGAGGCACAGCCCCTTGGCATCCACCTGAGCTATGGAGGCCCATCCACCGGGATATTCGCCACGACCATGCAGCATGTGAGGAAGATGCCGGGTAGGATCATAGGCGCTTCCAAGGACGAGCTTGGGAGGAGGGCCTTCTGCATGACCCTCTCCACAAGGGAGCAGCACATCAGAAGGGACAGGGCCACATCGAACATCTGCACCAACGAGGCCCTGACATCCATCATGGCTGCGGCCTATCTTGCCTCTTTGGGCAAGAACGGGTTCCGGTCGCTGGGCATCCAACTCGCCTCAAGGGGAAGGCACCTTGCGGAGAGGATAGACAAGCTCGATGGGTTCACCGCTCCCGCCTTCAAGGGGCACTTCTTCAACGAGTTCCCCGTAAAGGTCGATGTCGATGTCTGCTCTCTGCTGGCCGAGTGCGAGAAGAGAGGGGTCCTTGCCGGGATCAACATTTCAGAACAGGTCAGCTCGATGAAGGACATATTCACGGTAGCTACGACCGAGATGCACACCTCAAAGGACTATGACAAGCTAATAGAGGTCCTCAAGGCCGCCAGGGAGGTGGTCCAGTGAAGCATACATACCAGCAGGCTAGATATGATGAACCACTTCTCATAGAAAAGGGCAGACCAGGCAGGATAGGTGCTTCCCTCCCACCCTGGGACGACAATAGGGACTTGAGCGCGCTGCTGCCGGCAGGGATGGTAAGGGAGGACCTCAAGCTCCCTGAGATATCCGAACCCGAGATGATCAGGCATTATGTCAGATTGTCCCAGATGAACTATGGAACGGATTCAGGCATATATCCCCTGGGTTCCTGCACGATGAAGTACAATCCGAAGGTCAACGACAGGATCGCATCCCACCCGACCCTTCAGAGGATGCACCCCCTCCAGCCCGAGGATACCGTCCAGGGCGTCCTTGCCATGATGTACGAGCTCCAGGAAGCGCTCTGCGAGATAGGCGGGATGGCTGGCTGCACCCTGCAGCCGGCCGCCGGGGCCGCAGGGGAGTTCACTGGCCTCTTGATAGCAAGGAAATATCATGAAATGAGAGGGGACATGAAGAGGGACGAGGTCATTGTCCCGGATTCGGCCCACGGGACCAATCCGGCATCCGCCGTGATGGCAGGGTTCAAGATCGTGGAGATCAAGTCCGCACCGGACGGCTCGGTGGACCTGAACGCTCTGAAGGGAGCCCTTTCCGAGAGGACCGCAGCGTTCATGATAACCAACCCATCCACGCTTGG
>JBFYMY010000203.1:0-6325 GCA_041304645.1 Thermoplasmatales archaeon | reverse complement strand
CTCGAGCTTGATTCAGGGAACAGACCCGTCATGGCCGGGCACATGCTCTCGGAGGATTACCCGACAACTGAGGGGGCTTTCCAGAGGGATTACGGGTTCTATATGGGATTCGTTTCCAAGCTTGACCCAAACCTCAAAACGCTCGATTTCTCGACCTTCTTCGGCAACGGGACATGGGTCCGGGACATCGAGCTCGACGGTTCTGATAACATATACATGACCGGACGGACCGTCATCGGTGGCGGCCACTTCCCGGTGACCCCGGGAGCGTTCGACACCTCCTTCACAGGTGAGGAGGACGCATTCATAGCCAGGCTCTCCTGGAACGGTTCAAAGGTGGACTTCGCTTCCTTCCTTGGAGCTGATGAAAACTATGGTGGGCAGCCCAATTTCGATTATTACGAGGGAGGGCTGGGGATCTACCTTCTCCCGGATGGGAGACCGGCGGTCTGCGGCTATACGGATTCAACCTTTTTTCCTTTGAGCCCTGATGCTTTCGACAGGTCAAGGAACGAACAGGACGCCTTCCTGACCATTTTCAATACAGATTGTTCCGGCTTGGATTATTCGACCTTCCTCGGTGGCAGGGACGAGGATACCGGGACATCGGTCCTTTTCTCGGCACCCAATCTGCTCTACCTTGCAGGCGAGACATATTCGAACTATCCTTCCCATGACTTCCCTGTCACGGATGATGCTTACGATAGGACATTCTCCGTAGGATACGACCTCTTCATAGCCGCTTTCAAACTGGATTCTTTCCTTCCGGGGCCCCCCCAGGACCTTTCAGCGGATTGGGGAAATAGGACCATAGACCTCAACTGGGACGTCCCTTCGAACGACGGAGGTGAGCCCATACTGGGCTACAGGGTCTATCGTGGGACCACCCCCGGTTCGAAGAAGCTCATCTTCGAGACCGCATCCAATCTCAGCTATCTCGATATCAATCTCACGAACGGCATTCGTTACCATTATTCCGTCAGGGCTTGGAACAATGTCGGAGAGGGGGTCGGTGCAGATACGTCTGCTGTACCCTTGACGACACCTGGCCCTCCCTTACCTTATAGTGTCCGTTCTGGGAACGGTTTCCTGAACTTCTCGTTCGCCCCTCCGATCGACAGAGGTGGGGCCGTATCCCTTACCTACAGGGCCTTTCTCTCGAACGGAACAGGTCCCTACGTTTTGGTCGGCTCCGATATTGACAGTTTGTTCTTCAATGCTAGCGGTCTTATGAACGGGAGGACCTACAACATCACGATATCCGCATCGAACCTGGCAGGAGAGGGACCCAGGTCGGTCCCCTTGGGTGGGGTTCCCAGAAAGAGGCCTGGTCCGCCACGGGACCTGAAGGTTTCGCCCTTGAGCGGCGGAGCTCTACTTTCCTGGTCCCCACCCATTGAAGATGGTGGGGCATGGAACCTAACCTATAGGATCTATGGTGGGTTATCGCTCTTCGACCCTGTGCTGATCAGAGGGGACCTTGTCCAGACCTCGAGCGAGGTGCGGTCCCTAGAGAACGGTAAGGATTACCGGTTCATGGTCGTCGCCGTCAATGAGATGGGCGAAGGGCCTTCCGCTGGACCCGTTTTCACTAACCCACTGGGCATTCCATCGGAGCCGTGGAACCTCACAGCCTCCGAGGGTGGTGACCATGTTGACCTTAGATGGGATGCGCCCAATGCCTCTGGAGGCTACGTCAATCTGACCTACGAGGTCAGATACTCTGCTAAGGACGATGTCGGTCCGATGATCATGGAAGGTTCGGAGACCAGAGAACAGACCGTACGGGGGCTCGAACATGGTATCCTCTATACATTCTCGGTCAGGGCCTTCAACACCCGGTCCTTCGGACCCTGGAGCTCCAATGTATCCATCATCCCCTACGACCTGCCGGGACCCCCTGTGGACCTGAAGCTTGTACCGGGCGATGGGACATTGAACCTCAGCTGGACCTCTCCCATCGATCACGGTGGAGACCCGGATTTGCTCTATGAGGTCCATTTCGGGGAGAGGAACGATTCTCTTTACCTGCATTCGAACACAACCATGTCATCCATGTCATTGTCAGGGTTGAGGAACGGTAGGACATATTTCCTCAAGGTAAGGGCAAGGAACATCAAAGGCAGCGGACCTTTTTCCGATACGATCACAGGAATTCCCATGAAAGTGCCATCTGCCCCTGAGACCTTGAGATGCCAGATAGGCGACCGTTATCTCAACGTCAGCTGGGAAAGACCGGGCGATGATGGTGGGGACCCGAACATGGTCTATGATGTCCAGTTCGGCCTCAGGGGGGCCGTTCCAACTACCATCAGAAGGGATATGGTAACGAGGTCGCTCGTCATTGATGAGCTCGTGAACGGGCTGGAATATGAAGTGTCAATAGTGGCCATCAATTCAATGGGCCGTTCCCCTCCCAGATCCACATATGGGACGCCCATGACCGTCCCCGGCAGCCCTGCGGTCCTCAATGCGACATGGGTAGGTTTAACTGTCATCGTAAGGTGGCTTCCCCCGGCAGATGACGGCGGCGGGGCTATCTGGATCTATCATATCTACAGGGGGGAGGACCCGACCTCCATGAGGAATGTGATGAAGGTCGATTCCTCATCCAGGTCCTGGACGGACCATGAGGTGGTCCAGGGAAGGACCTATTTTTATTCCATCAGGGCCGAGAACCCGCTGGGCCTCGGGAGAGCGGCCGGACCTGTGAAGGCCATAGAACCGGACCAACCAAGGGACACCAGGGATATTCCATGGGCCTATATTGGAGTGGGAGCGCTCATACTGTTCCTGGTCCTTTTCATAGTGGTCATGTTCGTGTTGTCCAGGAAAGAGAGAAGACGGAATTGGGAGGAGTAGTCACCTTCAAAGCGAGGTACCTTCGGGTGCTTTGGGGATAATCCCATGCTCCATCTTCAATATCGTCTCGTTCCTTGCCCGCTCTATCCGAGAGAAGGCCATCTCCAGGAGCTCTGAACGAGACCTGACGGACCTTGCTATCGACTGTCTCACGGCCGCTTCTCCAACGGCAGCGGCCTCCCTTGGGAAGACCTCCCACTCTTCCATATTGGGTATTATGTATTCCGGGGTCAGTCCCTTGTCCTCGGCTACCTTGGCAAGCTCCAATGCGGCCGCTATGCACATCTCATCGGTAATGGTCCTTGCCATGACGTCGAGAGCACCCCTGAATATCCCTGGAAAGCCCAGCGAGTTGTTTATCTGGTTCGGGAAATCCGACCTACCGGTGGCAACGATATAAGCCCCTGCCTCCTTTGCGTCCCAGGGCCAGATCTCGGGCTCCGGGTTCGCGGCGGCGAACACTATCGCATGGTCCGCCATGTCCCTTATCATCTCCTTCGTTACGGTCCCGGGTATAGGCCTTGAAGCGCAAAGGATCGCATCCGACCCTTTCGTGCATGAGATCGGCGTACAATCCCTTGAGGCACCGGAGTACTCTACGCATGCCCTATATTTCTCAGGGTTCCTTCCCTGAAGCTCCTTTAGGTCTTCCCTATCTTGGTTGAGGATCCCCTTCGAATCGCACATTATTATGTTCTTGGGTCTTACCCCTACCTTGGTGAGGGTGGATGCTATCCTAATATTGGCGGCTCCAGCCCCTATCATGGTCACTTGCATCTGATCGAGCCTCTTCCCGGCCAGTTTGGTCGC
Source organism: Thermoplasmatales archaeon (assembly GCA_041304645.1). Classification (GTDB taxonomy): domain Archaea; phylum Thermoplasmatota; class Penumbrarchaeia; order Penumbrarchaeales; family Penumbrarchaeaceae; genus JALOTP01. Next base: position 2,653 of record JBFYMY010000203.1, on the reverse strand, counting down.
ATTTATGAACCCGGCCACTTCGACGGTCGCCGTTCCCTGCTGGTCATCATGCCAGACCGGAATGTCCATCTCCTTTCTCAAACGTTCTAGGATATAGAAGCACTGTGGGGTAGCTATGTCCTCGAGATTGATCCCGCCGAGACAGGGTTCGAGAGATCTCACTATCCTGATGATCTCTTCGGGGTCCTTCGTACCAAGACATAGCGGGAAGGCATCCACTCCGCCGAGGTACTTGAACAGCAGTGCTTTCCCTTCCATGACGGGAAGGGCTGCCTGAGGACCAATATTCCCAAGACCAAGGACCCTGGTCCCGTCAGAGACCACAGCGATCGTATTTCCCCTGTTCGTATGCTCCCAAATCTTGCTCTGGTCCGCAGCTATCTCCATGCAGGGTGTAGCCACGCCCGGCGTGTACCAAAGGGCGAAATCGGAGAAGCTCCTGACAGGGGCCTTGAGGGATATCTCTATCTTCCCTTTGTAGAGAGAATGCAATCGGCTTGCCAGCTTTCCGGGTCTCCGAGCCTTTTCCAGCTTGTCTCCGTCCTTATCCATCCATATCACTCCATGAACCCTATATCATTCTACAAAAGGTACGGTCATGGTCCCATCAGGTATCACCAGGACCCGCGGGTCCCTGCCAATGATATCCCTTGCCGATATCATGGCCGATCCGATATCGTCGAACCCCCTTATGAAACCCTTGGCAAGTTCTTCCCTTGCTATACCGCAAACGGCATGGATATGAGCCCTCATCGAGAGCTGAACAAGTTTGGCTGCCTTGTGATAACCAAGGACATATCCCTCCGAGATCCTTTGTAGGGCCCTTTCCCTGTCAGGGCTCGATGTTATCAGGTCCCAAAATGCGGCTTGCCCTATCCCTTCCGAACACTGTGCCACAAGTACTATGACCCCTCCGTCCCTCAAGGCCAGTTTACCGCTCTCAATTGCCTTCTGCGCCTGGTAGAGTGTTCTGTCCATGGGTGGACGTGCAATGGTCACAACGATATCGTACCTGCCTCGAACAGGGATGCAGAACTGTTTGTTTGCTGCTTTTACTCCCTCCCTGAACGAGGTGAAAACATCTCCAACATGGACCGAGGTCAGGACCTTCCCTATGCCCTGGACCATCTGAACGGATAGATGCTTCCTGCTTTTAAGATAGATCCTCACAGCCTCTTCCATATCCTCATGGACAGGGTTCCCTTCCAGGCCAAGGGTCCTTGATCCCGGGCTCAATGCATGGGAATGGTTTTTTTCGACCGTACTGAAAGCGGCCATTCCAGGCATTATGCTTTTTCTCCCACCGGTGTATCCGGCAAAATAATGTGGTTCAACTGAATTGATCAGCAGCAGATTGTCCTGATCATCAAGTTCTCCGTCTATCCTGACCTCAGTACCTAACTTAGTTGAACATAGGTATCTATGGGCCTTCTCGTCCTTGGCGTCATGGATATGCACTTTTTCCCTTAGAATGGCATAGAGAGGCCCCAGTATCACCCCAAGATCATCCTCTGTCGGGGCCTTGTGGGTGCCTGTCGCTATGTGGACCTTTTTGATATGATCGACTATCCTGGGATGGGTCGCCCAGATGTGTTCAAGAACGATGGATGTTGGTGTGGGCCTGTTCCTGTCGTTCACCACAAGGCCTATCCTTGTCCCATTTTCGATATCTTCTTCCAGCGATGAAAGATGGTCCTCAAGGTCCGATGACCCTGAAAGGATGCTTTTCGGGTCGTCGGTCCCGTTCTCATTGGCAGGCGGTCCGAATAATATATCGGCATTTACGAAAAGTTCTTTCTTTAGGCCGACCTCATCTATGTTACGAACTCCCATTCTTGGGACCCCCGAAAGTCACCTGACCTGATATACACTGCACAATGCACATCAAATAAAAAACCCCTGCTCCCACAGGAGCAGGGTAAGTGTCCCCTCGGGACCGTTCAGTTGTTCTTCCCTTCCGGAGCTGGTGGGAGGCTCTCCCTCTGTTCAACGGTCTGACCTGTCGGGAGCGCCGGACCGGTCGGAGCGGCATGGACGTATGTCGGGGCCAGCTCAACGATCTTCTGCAGGAGGGTCTTGGGCCTCTTCTGTGCCCTCTTGGAGTGGGCATCCTCCCTCCATGCATGTATGTTCTTTTCCATCTGGATGTTCAGCAGGAACAACCCGATAATGAGTATGGTCATTATTATCGCCACCGCAATGAAGATGATGGCCCATATCTCTAGTATCGGATCGTCGCTCTTCACTTTTTTATGGCTTCTCCCATCGAACGGGTCCGTTCCATCCTTTATCTCATCGACGTTCAGGAAACCGTCCTGGTCATAATCCATCCGTCCATCGAGCTTGTTGAATGGGTCCATTCCGAGAAGGACCTCGATATTGTTGGGTATGCCATCCAGGTCCGAGTCCTCGTTGAAGACCTCGAACCTCACGAATGCTTCCCTGGAATACGATTTCCCATCGAATGCCCTGACCGTGAAGTTGTGTATCTCGTTCGACAGGGTCCTTGTATCGATAATTGCTGTCCAGCCAGTACCACCCAGTGCTGCCTTCTTCCACGTTCCGCCGTCTATCCGGTATTCCACGTATTCCACATAATTGGAATCATCTTCTGCGGTACCTTCGACGGTCATCTTTTCTGACTGGGCACCGG
>JBFYMY010000202.1:0-3779 GCA_041304645.1 Thermoplasmatales archaeon | reverse complement strand
TCCCCTCTGAGAGGAGATGGAGCGTCCTGCCGTCGGGCATGATAAGGTCCTCGACATGCCTTCGGGACCTCCTGACGGATTCAGCGTTACCTCTGAGATATGATACGTCTATCTCGTTGTCGAAGTGCCCCGAGTTCGCCAGGATGCAGCCGTCAGGGAGCCCTTTTATGATATCCTCCCCGACTATGTCACAGCAGCCGGTAGCCGTTATTATCAAGGAAGCCGTCCTGGAGGCATCTTCCATCCTCCTCACCCTGAAACCGTCCATGACGGCCTCAACGGCCTTCACGGGGTCCACTTCCGTAACCGTTACGATAGCTCCCATCCCCTTGAGGCGCATGGCTATGCCTCTGCCGCACCAACCGTAGCCTGCGACGACGGCCTCCATCCCGGCTATGCACAGGTTCGTTGCCGTCATGATGCCGTCAAGTGTCGATTGACCGGTGCCGTACCTGTTGTCGAAGAGGTGCTTCATCGCACAGTCGTTGACGTCCATCATGGGGAACTCGAGCCTGCCCTCGGCGGCCATCGCCTTGAGCCTGTGTATGCCCGTCGTGGTCTCCTCGCAGCCCCCGAGGACATCCTTCAAAAGGTCCCTCCTCTCGGTATGAAGGAGGCGGACCAGGTCACCCCCGTCATCGATGACGATCTGGGGGGACATGTCCAGGGCCCAGTTGAGGGCCCTGAAGTACTCATCCCGGTCAATTCCCTTCCTGGCCCTCACCTCAAGTGTCCCCGGTGAGACATCGAACGTTCTCAGGGCAAGGGAGACCTCATCATCGGTGGAGAGCGGATTGCACGTGGTGAGCCTTACTTCGGCACCGGCCCCTGCAAGGGTAAGCGCAAGGACCCCTGTCTTCGCCTCGGGGTGCAGGGACATGGCGATCCTCTTCCCCGACAGGTGCCCCCTCGACCTGATCTCCGACCCTAGCTTTCCGAGGACGACCATCCGGGAGCTGGCCCAATCCAGTTTCCCCCTCCCGGAAGCGGTCATGAGCTGTACCGTCCCCTCATCAAGGTCATCGAAGGTAATGCTCGGCATGGGGATCACGTTCCGGATGCATCCCTCAGTTCGTCCGCCATGTCGGTCCGCTCCCAGGTGAAGTCCTTGTCATCCCTGCCGAAGTGGCCGTAACATGCTGTCTGTTTGTATATGGGCCTGAGGAGGTTCAGCTTCCTTATCATCTCGGCAGGTCTCATGTCGAAGTGCTTCCACACCAAATGCTCCAAGGCCTCTTCCTTGACCTTTCCTGTACCGAAGGTGCGTACCATCAAGGAAACGGGCTTTGCCACTCCTATGGCGTAGGCTATCTGGACCTCGCATCTGTCGGCAAGGCCTGCCGATACTATGTTCTTGGCGATGTACCTGGCGAAATAGGAACCGGACCTGTCCACCTTCGATGGGTCCTTCCCCGAAAATGAGCCGCCGCCGTGCGAGCCCACACCGCCATAGGTATCGACTATGATCTTGCGCCCCGTAAGGCCCGTATCTGCCAGGGGGCCTCCCAGGACGAAGGAACCGGTCTCATTGACGTGGTATGTGGTCGAATCCGAAAGCATCTCCTCCGGTATGACCTGACCTATGACCTTTTCTATGATGTCCTGTTTCAGAACGGAATGCGCTATGCCCTCCCTGTGCTGAGCGGCCACGACCACGGCGGGAATGGAGACAGGCACGCCCTCCCTGTACTCCATGGTGACCTGGGACTTGCCGTCGGGCCCGAGGTAGTCAAGGACCTTATTCTTCCTCACTTCGGCAAGCTTCCGGGTCAGCCTATGGGCGTAGAGTATGGGAGCAGGTACCATCTCTTTCGTTTCGTTCGTTGCATATCCGAACATGATGCCCTGGTCCCCCGCGCCCTGTTCCTGATGGAGGCCGGACCCGTCGACACCTTTGGCGATGTCCCGTGACTGTTCATGGATGGATGTCAGTACCGCGCAGGACTTGTGGTCGAACCCCAGCTCCGGGTCGTCGTATCCGATCTCCTTGATCGTCAGACGGACTATGCTCGGGATCTCCACATAGGTGCTCGTCGATATCTCACCGGCAACGAGGGCTAGCGAGGAGGTGAGGAACGTCTCACAGGCCACCCTGGCGTACTTGTCCTTCCTCAGGATCTCGTCTAGTACGGCATCCGATATCTGGTCGGCCATCTTGTCGGGATGCCCCTCGGCGACAGATTCGGAAGTGAAGCGGTAGGTCCTCTTGCGGTCCATGATGTCCAATTGGAACAGGTTAATAATGTTTTTTCAAAGAGAGGTCGTAATAGACCATCTCGTTCGCATCGAACCATCCGATCTCGAACCTGGTAAGTGGAACGCCTATGTTCAAGGAAAGCCCTTTTGCCTTCGAGACTAGGTTCGATATCACATCGGTCCAGACCTCCGATCCCTGATGGAACGTCAATAGCCGTATCTTCCTGCCCCTCACCTGGACGAGGGGGATGGGATCGTATTCCAGTGGTCCTTCTCCGTTCTGTTTCAGTACGGGCAGCATCTTGCAGACAGTAGAACCATCGTTTATCAGGATGGCCCGGTAGACCTCGTTCGGCGGAGAACCCGTTATCAATCTCGCCATCCTTGATTCGGGCGGGTCCTCCATCAAGATGGGTGAGTGTTCCGCTAAAGAGGTATCCATGCCCACTCTGGACGAAGGCCTCTCGGACCTTGGCAGCCAACTGGCTTTCATAAGGTGTTCCTTGAGCGGGGTGAGACCGGGACCTATGTCCATCACCTTCCTACGATGGTAGGTATAGTTGAAACCATCGAACCTCCTTGTTACAATGGGCAGTCTCGGCTCGTCCCTCCTCCTCTTTCTGAGATATGGGAAGATGTCCCTGTAGCGTTTGGTCCAGTAATGGATGGTGTTCCTTGGGACCGTCTCATTGAACGCCTGCTTAAGCATCGTCGAGCATTGTCCGAGCGAGTAGCCCTGGTTGTAGAGGGATATTCCCCTCAGAACAAGTATGGACCTGGTGTTGAGATAGGGGCTTGGCCTGTCCGATGATGTCTTTTCGCAATCCTTGCACAGATGGACCTGTACAGGGCCTTGGAGCGTCCTTCTACTGCCGTTACGGATCATGGACTCTGAAGAGCAGTATGGACATCTCACGAAGGATGTATAGGGTCCCCCTCCTCATAAGAATAGTCCCAACATTCTACTCTAGGGAGAATATATCGTGCGCTGGAAACCTATATATGAAGTCGTTCCCTGTACGGACCTGTATGAAGGATGCAGTCCCGACAGAGACAAGGCCTTGGGGTTCGTTCACCGTCATCCATGGAGGTGAAGGGTTCAAGGTCAAGGAGCTCCGGGTCGGACCGGGTATGAGATTGAGCTACCAGTCCCACGAGCACAGACGGGAGAGATGGGTCGTTGTGAAGGGAAGGGCGGAAGTGCTCCTGGACGGGAAGATGATAAGGCTGGCCCCAGGTGAGGTAGTGATGGTCGAGAAGGGTTCCAGGCACAGATTGATGAACCCCGGTCCTGAAGGGCTGATCGTCATCGAGGTTCAGTTAGGCGATGTCCTGGAAGAAGAGGACATAATTAGGTACGAGGACGATTTCAACAGGGTCCGTTAATATCATTATCCGTTTTTACCATCAAAATGTTCATATATGATAATAGTATGATTTCATTCCATGCGCGAAACGACCGGCAAGGACCGGGATGGGATGAACGATAGGACAAGGGTCATTGTCCTCATGTCCTACGCTCGAAAATAGGACAATCGCTTTTTGTACAGATGTTTCGGCCAGGTGTCGGCCTTCTTTTAATA
>JBFYMY010000201.1:0-3873 GCA_041304645.1 Thermoplasmatales archaeon | reverse complement strand
ACCCACCGAGGAAGAGGCCATGGCCGGCCTTGGTGCCCTGTTCGGTTAAGAGAGATATCATTTCGCATCCGGGGGGGGTGGGTTTTCCCACTCCCCCTTTTTTTTTTAATGTTTATTAATTTCTTTCTGAATTTGAACCATCAGATCCATAGTATCTGGAATGTTCTCCTTACCTATCGTCCAGATGGTCTCAAGATCAATACCAAAATAGGAATGGACAACGATATTCCGAAGACCTACCATCCTTCTCCAGGGGACATTTGGATAACGTTCCTTAATATCATCAGGGGTGTTCTTTGCAGCTTCTCCGATTATCTGAACATTCCTTAGTACCGCATCGACCCTCATCCTATCGTTCGAGAATTCCTCATAGGTCAAACCATTGAGGTATTCCACTATGGAACCCATTGCCTCAATAATATCGTCTATGAACAGATAAGATCTTTCAGGAACGGTCATGTATAGACCACATCCTTAAGGATGGCCTCCTTCAGCTGTGGCCTAAGGGCCTTGACAGTGACAAGGTCAACCTCTTTGCCCAGCAGTTCCTCCAGGTAGTATTTCAGGTCCACTATCTCCCAACCCAGAGACCTTTCAAGCTCTACGAGGATGTCTATATCAGACCCTTCACTCTGTCTTCTATGGACATAGGACCCGAATATCCCAATTCTTCTTACCCCGAACCTATTGCTCAGTTCTGATCTATGGGAGCGAAGGGTGGACCTTATGTCGCTCAATGACCCGGTTTCCCGACCTACCATAGGTTCATAAATGCATCAACCATGATATAAAGGTACATTATCGAACTTATGAGGACCGCTCCCCTATTGGAAGTATCCTGGTGGTCAAAGGGTCGGACCCTTTCATCCAATGATCCCGTTTATTGCCAGGAACAGAGGGATGAAGAGCAAAGAGACTATCGACATCAGCTTGATGAGGATGTTGAGCGAGGGCCCCGCAGTGTCCTTGAACGGATCGCCCACGGTATCGCCCACAACGGCGTTCTTGTGGGCATCGGAGCCCTTCCCGCCGAAGTTGCCCTTCTCTATGAATTTCTTGGCATTGTCCCAGGCTCCTCCGGAGTTTGCCATCATCACCGCTAGGACGAAGCCAGTTACTATCGAACCGGCCAGCAGACCACCGAGAGCTTCAATGGAGATGCATCCGACGACGACAGGGACTATGACCGCTATGAGAGAGGGCACTATCATCCTCTTGAGCGCTCCCTTCGTGGAAATTGCGACACACTTCTCGTAGTCGGGTTCTGCCTTCCCTTCCATGATACCCTTTATGGTCTTGAACTGCCTCCTTACCTCCTCGACCATGTCCTGCGCTGCGTCACCGACCGCTATCATGGCAAGTGCGCTGAACAGGAAAGGCAGTAATCCCCCGATGAACAGACCTCCTACGATGAAGGGATTCATCAGCGAGAACTGGCTGACATCCAGGTGCGAGGTTTGGATGAAAGCGGCGAAGAGCGCAAGGGCGGTAAGGGCCGCAGACCCTATTGCGAACCCCTTCCCTATGGCCGCAGTCGTGTTGCCCACTGCATCGAGCCTCTCTGCGGTCTCCCTTACCTTCTTCCCAAGTCCGGCCATTTCAGCAATACCGGCGGCATTGTCAGCAACTGGTCCGTAGGTGTCCGTCGCTAGCGTAATGCCGAGCGTTGAGAGCATCCCTACTGCTGAGAGTGCTATACCATACAATCCAGAGAGGAGGTATGCGACCACTATCGTAATGACAACGGCAAGGACTGGGACGGTCGTCGAGAGCATACCGAGGCCAAGACCAGAGATGATACCGGGGCCAGCTCCGGTCGTCGCCGCCTTCGCGACCTTCTGGGTAGGTTTGTTGTCGTCGGAAGTGTAATATTCGGTTATCTTCCCTATGACTATACCGGAGCCCAGACCGGCTACGAGCGAAAAGAAGAGGGCCAGAACGGTGCTCATATCTTTGAACGATAGGAATATGATTATGAAGGATGCGATCGCCATGAGTATGGCAGAGATCCATATGCCCATGTTCATCTGGGAGGCGGGATTCGTCTTCTCACCGCCAGCCCCCACGAACAATGTCCCGATCATGGCACTTAGGATACCGACGCCTGCCAGAAGTATGGGCAGGACCGTAGCCAAACCTGACGCCCCTCCATTGACCAGGTCCTTACCGAAGGCAGCGAATCCGAATATCCCCAGGGCCATCGCAGCTATTATGGAATCGACATATGATTCGAAGAGGTCCGCACCCATTCCGGCAACATCGCCCACATTATCCCCGACGTTGTCAGCGATGGTGGCAGGGTTTCTCGGATCGTCCTCGGGAATGCCCTTCTCCACCTTTCCGACAAGGTCAGCACCGACATCTGCGGCCTTCGTATAGATACCGCCCCCGACCCTGGCGAAGAGAGCTATGGATGAAGCACCGAAGCCGAAGCCGAAGAGCATATCGACATCACCGAAGATGAGGAACAAGACAGAAACGCCCAAGAGGCCTAGCCCGACCACGGTCAGCCCCATCACCGAGCCGGACCTGAAGGCGATCTTCAGACCGGCCCTCTCTCCGTCCTTGCAGGCCTCAGCTGTCTTGGCGTTCGCCATTGTAGCTATCCTCATCCCGATGTTCCCCGATGTGGCGGACAAAATGGCCCCTATGATGAAGGCAGGGATCAGCCTCCAGCTCATTCCGATGGTGAATATCCCTATTATGAAGAACCCTATCATGACCACGATGAAAACCCCAAGGACCTTGTATTCGGAGTTCAAAAAGGCCCTTGCGCCCTTTGCGATATATCCACTTATCTCGATGACCCTCTTATTGGATACGGTCTTCTTGTAGAGCCCCCTGGCGGTCAAGAAAGCGAAACCAAGACCGAGGAGGGCGGCGGCTAGACCGACCCAGATGAAGGGAAAATTGGTCTCGGTGGTCTTGATCTCGACCGTCTTTGAGGATGAGAAGACCTTTGAATCCTGGATGGACGCGGTCATGGTGATTTCGTCTGACATTTCCTTGTCGGACAAGGCCTTGACCTTAACGGTCACTAGCACTGTCTTACCGGCTTCAAGGTCATTCACACGATAGCTGGTCCCCTTTACCATTTCTTCAGAATCATCCAATATCGGATCGCCCTCCTCGTTAGCGATCCCATCGATCTTCACCTCCCAGCCATCCCCTTCGGGGACATTCAGAGTTATGGTCACCGAATGACTGATATCCGTATCCGGATTGACGATAATGAAGCCTACCTTGGAGACCCTGTCCTTTCCGGATAGGAGATCTATCAGAAAAAGGGACCCGTCGGTATTGTCAATGAAGAACGTGTCCGCTCCGGACTCTGTCCTGACCATGGAGTTGTCCACTTCCTGTCCTCCAATGGCCGAAGATTGCCCTGGAATGACAAGAATAGCTGTCAATAACAATCCCAACACTATCCCGATCAACGCTTTGGTTGCGCGCATCGTCCCGAACCTCCTGCATGATTCTAAGTGAAATTACGAAGCCCCGATGGAACGCTTTCGGCAATGGGACATCATTATTAATATTTATCCTAAAGTGCGACAAGAGGCTCCATTTCCCCAGGCTGGGTCTGGATGCCGACATCCTCGTTCCCTTGGGGCATTTCCGTGTTTGTTTCCGCAATACCGGTGTCGGTGCCAGATAGGTCCTGGGCGGTCGTCTCTCTACCTTCCATAGGTCCTGTATCTCCCAGGGTCAATTCAGTGAACTCATCAGTTGCTTCCTGCAGGGGGATTTCGGGGACAGTTCCATCCACGGGAAGCTCTCCGGTCAGTTCTTCCCCTGAGCCTTCCACAACAATTGAGCGCCGTTTTTTCATTACTACCAAGAGTACCACGGCCATTGCGATCAACAGAACAT
>JBFYMY010000200.1:0-4751 GCA_041304645.1 Thermoplasmatales archaeon | reverse complement strand
TGTAGTCCCCCTTGCCGATGTAACCGCCCTGGCCTGTTATGATCTCCAGCTGGCCGTCCCCGTCCACATCGGCTATGACGAGGCCCAGTATGTCCCTCCCCAGGTCGCTGGAGGTCCACTCGAGCTGGAAGGTCCTGCCGTCATACACCATGATCCGTCCATCCATGTTGGAAACCACTATTTCGGGGATGTCGTCGCCATCTATGTCCGCCACATCGAGCCCGTAGGCCTTTGGACCAATGTTGCCGCTCTTGAAGGTCCTTGTATAACTGAGCCCGTCCCATTCGAAGGCGTAGAGCCACCCTTCCCTGTACCTGTAACCGTTGGAAAGGATGATGTCCAAGTTCCCGTCGCCATCAAGGTCGGTGACCTTGAGCCCCTCAACGCAGCCTCCCAGGTCCTCGCTCTCGAACTCGACCTCAAGGGTTCTTAGGTCATAGACCCGGAAATAGCCCTCTCCCGGGACGTCGCCGAGGGCGGCCCCGCTGCAGACTATGAGCTCATCCTCCCTGTCGTTATCGACGTCGGCTATATGGAGCTCCCTCAGTCTGCTGTTCCAGGGGTCGGGAAGGGTCCTTATCGGCCCCGAGCCGTTGGGTTTGAAGAAATAGACCTGACCCCAGCCCTGGTCGGTCTTGAACCCAGTGCCGACCAGCAGCTCATTGGCCCCGTCGCCATCGGTGTCATGGAAATTTAGACCGTGGGCGTCCCTGTCCACCTTGGCGGCCCTCCATTCCTCCTTCTTGCTCTTCCCGTCCAGGACCCTGACGTCGCCATCCCCGTCGCCTATGGCCAGTTCGGGCTGTTCATCATCATCGAACTGGCCCGCTTCGACCCCCCAGCAGCGGGTGCCGTACCTCTGGGACCTCCATACCACCGAATAATCGCCGGCATTATGCTCTATGGAAGTGACGTACCCCTCATAGGACCCGACGACGATCTCCATCCTGCCGTCCAGGTCAAGGTCCTCGCATATGATGGAATTGAACCTGCCCATGCCCGAACCCAGCTCGTTCGGTCTTACGGCCCCCAACGCCAAAGGCAGCCCGGGGAGGAACAGGGCCGCTGAGATGAGAGCCATGAGGGATAGGGCATATCTCAATCCCGTCTCCTCCTGAGCTCTTTGATGGCCGGTATGAAGATGACGACCGTTACGGCAGTACCTATGAGGACCATGGCCCCGATGGTCAGGGGTCCCATGTCAAAGCCGTCGTCGGAAAGACCGCTACCGGTGAAAGAGTACATTATCACCGTATGGGACTTTCCAAGGCCGGATACTAGCATCCGCCCGTCGGGGGACCATCTGGCGCTCATGACCATGGCATGCTGGACCATGCCCTCCTTCAGGACCTTGAGCTCGGTCCCGGTCCTCAGGTCCCGGACCTTGAGCGTCAGGTCCACCCCTCCGGTGGCAGCGAGCTCTTCCGTCGGATGGATGTCAACAGACCTCACGCAGTTGTGGTCCGACCATGACATGAGCTCCTCCAGTGTGGTCGAGTTCCAGACCTTGACCTTGTAGTCCCTGGACCCGGTCATCAGCATGGAACCGTCGGGGCTCCAGTCCACGTCAAGGGCCCCTGAGGTATGCCCCTTTCCGCTTTTCAGCTCAATTCCCTCCGGGAAGGACCAGAGGCGGAGCGTCCTGTCATCGGAGGCCGTAGCGAGCCTTGTCCCGTTGGGGGACCACTTGACACTGAGGACGCCGTCCTTGTGACCCGTGAGCACCTTGACGACCTCGAAGGAGGTGAGGTCCCAGATGAAGGTCTTGTTCTCCCCCATGTTGTTGGGGACCACCTTGTCCCTTCCGGAACCGGATGCAAGGTAACTGCCGTCCGGGGAGAAATCGAGACAGAGGACGGAACCCTGATGTCCCCTGAGCGTTCTTCGGAGCTCCCATGTCCCGGTATCGTAGAGGGATATCTCCCTGGTATCGCCCCCGACGGCCAGTATGTTGCCGTCTGGGGAGAAGGAACAGGCGCGCATGGGCAAGGTCCCCTCGGGAGAATAACCGTCGCACCGGGTGGTCCCCGTATCCTGCACCAGGACGGTCCTCACCCCACCGTCGGTCGCGTTGAGCACCACGCAGGTCGTATCGAAGAAGCAGCAGGCGACCATGGAGCCGTCCGGCGACCAGTCAAGCTTCCAGAATGTGGCATCGGACCCGGTCCTCTCGTACTCCCAGACGATGGATAGCTTGCCCGGATCGAGCCCCTGCGGGTCCGATAAGGCAGCTGGGGTGGTCGAGAGGGGTAGGAGGACCAGCATGAGGATGGCAAGGAGCGATGCAGATGGGCCCAGGGAACGAATGTCACTCATCTTTGCGCCTCCCTTCGGACCTTCCTGAAAAGCAGCGTGAGACCTATGAGAGCGGTAAGTATGATGGCGTTCAAAAGAAGGAGCCCGACGAAACCTGCTATGTAATAGGGTCTTTCCGGGTCCACATAGCTAAGCCCCTCGTCTGTCGTATCACCTTCTGCGGGCTCGACGACCAACGTTATGGACGCCCTGCCCGTCGTGAGGCCGGAGCGGGATGCCTCGACGGTCATTATCACGGTCGACCTCGAGGAGACAGGAGGAGGAAGGAAATGGACCTCTAGCCTTCCGTCGGCACCGCTTACGAAAGCCCCTTCATGCGGTGTGGTACCGTCTTCTGAGACCGAGCCTGCCGAAAGGCCGACAACGACATCGGCCCCATGTACAGGAAAAGCGTCGCTGTCTTTGAGGGTGATGGCCATCTTCAGCGTCTGGTTGGAGAGGAGCTCGGTCCTGTCGGTCTCCAGGGTGACCTTGATCCCGGGAGGAAGCATACCCGCGCAGTGGACCGACCTGTCCGACGACCCGTAGAAGACGGAGCCGTTCAGGACCACCGGGGAGGAGTAGATGTAGCCTTTGGCGGAGACGTTCCACAGTTCGGAGCCGTCCGTCGCGTTCAGGCAGAACATCCGGTAATGCTCGTCGTCCGAGCCAACCAGGACCTTGCCGTCCGCAACGAACGGGGAGGACCCTCCCTGGAACCCGTGCAGGTCTGTCCTGAAGAGCAGCTCGGCATCCGAGATGATTCCGTCGCCGTTAGGGTCCAGGGCAGGGACGCACCACAGGTACCTGTAGGTTGTGAAATAGACCCGTCCATCCTTGATGTTGGGGGTCGAATAGCCCGCGTCATCGCAGAAGAATTCCCATATAATGCTCAGGTCATCCGGGTCCAGGCAGAGCAGCTCCCTCTGCTCGCCGGTGCAGATGTAGAGCATATCGTTCACCAGGGCTGCGGAGGAATAGACCTCGGCGTTGTCGTTCAAGTACAGATGCCTTACCAGTTTTCCGGTGGTCATGCTAAGAGAGTAGAACCCTTTGCCTATGTCGCCTATGTGGACCAGACCTCTTTCCGGGTCAAGGCAGGGGGATGCCCAGATATCCCTGTCGCTGACCTTCTCCGACCAGACATGGGCTCCTTCCACGGTAAGGCAATGGACCGTGCCGGACAGCTCCGCAAAGTAGATGCGGCCTTCGTTGACATGGGCGGAAGAGATGACCTTGTCCGAACAGGTGAAGTTCCATATGAGCCTGGGTTGGGCTCTGGAACCGGGTTCGGGGAGCGATATGCAGTAGAACTGGCCGTCGAAGGAACCGAAATAGGCCCTGTCCCCGCGGACCAGTGCCGTCGCCTGGATGGACCCGTCTGTCCTGAACTTCCAGTTCATGTCACCCGTACCAGGGTCAAGACAGTAGAGCCATCCGTCGTCCGAGCCTATGAGGAGTCCTCCGTCGTAGAACACGGGTGATGAATAGACCTGGTCCCCTGTCTGGAAGGACCAGATGGGCTCACCTCTATCAGGGACATCAAAGAGGTCGTCGGGGGCGGTATGACGCATGTCCCCCCTCCACTCGGTCCATGATGTCGAATGGACATAAGGCACAGATGCAAGGGATAGTACCGATGTCAGTAGTATGGCCAGGGCTGTCCATTGACCTGAAAAAGGTGTGGACAAGCCACCCCTTCCATTGGATATCCTATGCCACATTCTCAAGCGACTTTCAAATCATCAGTTCATAATTAAGGCTTGCGGGCGCGTTCCCGATAGTAGGATGTGTGAACCAAAGTCATGTGTCACCTTTTTACGTTAAGGGTTTCTGCCAAAAAAACCCAAACCAAAGAGGTGACGGCACATGATAATATCCAAAGGAGATATATATTTTGAAAAAGAGCACATCGAATAGGTCAAGGAACTACCCAAAAATGCCAGGACAAGATACTTCGCTATCGCAAAAACCCTGGCTAGCTATCCGTTTGGGATCACAAGGACTCAAGCTGCGAAGGCAATCAATATCAGTTAAAGACAGCTCTACAGGATCATTATTCAGTTAAAACAGGAAGGAATATCTGGTCTTATCCACAGATCTCGAAGACCAAAGATAATGCCTTAGAAGACCCCAATAAAGGAAGATGAGAGGATTCTTAAGGTCAGGGAAGCATCTGGCTTTAGCCCTAAGAACATAGCAAGATTGCTAGAAGAAGAGTTCTGTTCAAGAAGGAAATCTAAAAAAAAGTTCAACTATCGATAGTATACAACATACTAGTCAGAAATGGTGAGATCGTACGAGAAAAAAGGATACAGAACCAATACAAATCCTTTGAGTGGGGCCATCCTGATCGGTTAATTCAAAGTGATCTAACCAAGTTCAATAGTGATTCTATCCTGACAATGCTGGATGACCATTCAAGAAAAGGATGGGCAATAGCAATACCCAACGAA
>JBFYMY010000199.1:0-5774 GCA_041304645.1 Thermoplasmatales archaeon | reverse complement strand
TGTTCGAACCTGAGAGCGACCTGACCTGCAGATCGTAGGTCTGGTTCACGAACACCTTCAGAAACACGATCTTCGAGGAACCTATCCCGGTCAGGTTTAGAGCCACATCATACCTACCCGTCCTCGTATTGAACGGTATCTTGAGCAGACCCTTTATTGTCATGCTCGTATCGAACTCCAAGAGCAGCTCGTACTTCTGGTAACCCTCGACATTGTAGAACGTCAGGTTCCAGTCCAGCTTGATCTGGTACGCACTGGGATTCAGTATGTCCTCGGTGTTGCCTTGGTTGCTCACCTGTATGGCGAACCACTGGGTCTTTCCCGGATCTATCCTTATGCCCTCCTTGTTCAATACTACGGCATCGAAATCGTACACATGGTTCACAATGGTGGTCAGGATCACCTCGTCCTTGTAGTTGGGCGACCCCTCTATCACACCGGTGATGGTCAGGACCAGCTTCTCGTTCGCCCTGGCGTATCTGGGAGCTGTGACCTTTACTACAACGAGCTTGCTCTGGCCCTGGTACACTTCAATTGGGCCAGATGGGAAGCTCAATGTCCAACCCTTGGGGGTCTGAGAGGAGCTTAAAAGGACCCTGATCAGGTCCTGGTTCCCATTGTTCATAAGGTACATACTGAACTCAACTGAGGAGTTCGGGTCCACATGCAAAGTGGGATCGTTAGAGTACATTACAAGGTCCCTGTTCACACCTACGATCATCACGAGCGTATCCGTCTTCCTTATCTCCTCGATATTCGAGTTCCTGCTGAGGACAGAAGTGCCGGCCACCTGGACCGGTATCCTCTGGTCCTTGGCCGCACCTGATGGGACCTCGACCATTATGGTGAAGGTCTTTGAAGATATCCCTCCAAAGACGTCCCTGAGGGCCCCTGCCGTAAGGTTCACCATCATCTTCTGGCCCTTGGTTTCGATGAAATACCAGTTCCAACCGGCTTCCTTGGGCGGCGGGCTCAAAACTATCTCGTAGGAATCGTTCAGGTTCCCCTTGTTCGATATGGTCAGCTGGAAATCCCGCTCTTCACCAGGACCTATCCGCTCCCACTTCTGGCCCACGAGAGGGTCCAGCGGGTCCGTCGAAGGCAATCGGTTGAATCCCAGGTCGAAATCGACGAACAGATCGAAGACGGACAGTGTGGTCAATGTGTCCCTGGCCCACTGGTTGGAGGATGAGTTCGCGGTCACATTTATCCTTGCCATCTCGCCGATATCACCTTCCCAGGGCGCAAAGACATGGAGGACCAGGTCTACCTTCTCCTGGGAGGAGAGCCTCACATAGCCCGGATTGTCGTTGCCCCTGTCAGGCGGTGTGTCGAGCCACGCCCTCCAGTCAATGGGGACCGAGCTGCCCTGGATCCCCACGTAGATGATATCCTTGTTGACCTCGGTAATCCCAACACCAGTGTTCTCGACGGTGATATTGTACATCACCTCGCTACCGGGCGATATCGACCTCACCATCGGTTCGGAAAGACCGTTCTTGTCCTTCTTCGCATAGAGGTCGACACCGTAGGAGAGCTGTGGATTGTAGAATCCGGTCCTGTTGAGATCGCAGTGGAACTCGGGCCAATCGGACTGCCCCTTCACTGCCCTGCCGCCTGCGGATATGCAGAAGACATGCCCTTCCTGGTTGCCTATTACGACCTCGAGCTTGCCGTCAAGGTCTATGTCCGCGACGACCGGGGATGATATCCCGATGGGGTCCTTGGTATCGTAGGCCCAGAGGACATCATAACCCGACCCGTCACCGGGATATGCGATACCTTCATCGACCCCGTCCGACGGATCGCCATCTAAGCAGAAGACCTTGCCAGAATCCGACCCTATGACTATCTCTAGCTCCCCGTCATTATCGATATTGCAGATCGCTGGTGATGATAGGACCCTGCCTCCGGTATCGAAGGACCACAACAGGTTCAGCCCCTCAGCATCGAGGACATACATGATCCCATTGTCGCAACCGAAGATGACCTCGTACTTCAGCTCCTTCTCCTCCGGGTCGTTCTTGGCCATCTGCAGGTCCGCAATGGCCGGTGAACTGAATATGGAGGCTTTGGAGTTCCCTGTCGAGAAATACCTGAGCTGTTTTCCGCTCGATGAGAAGCAATAGAGCCTCCCGCCCCAACCGGTCCAGGTCGTCAGGGACCCCTCGGAGCATCCGGTGAATATCTCGCAGGCAGGGTCCCCCGTCACATTGGCGATGGCGGTGGTGGCATAGGTCTGGTGCCCGCCCGTATTGGCACTGGTCATCTCATCATAGTTGGGCTTCCCCTCTGCGTTCTCACCTTGACGGACCCATATCCTCAATGCCCTATCATGGTTCCCTATGATCAGCTCGGTGTCCCTCTCCTTCGACGGTTCGGGGTCGATGAGGACCGGCCCGTCCCAGAAGTCGCCATCAAGGTCATGGGCCACGACCGAGCAGCCTATGAGGCCTCCTTCCTGCTGGGTGGGGGCCTCCTCCCGGAATATGGCACCCCCATCGACCTCAAAGGCTTCGAGCCAGCCCCTCCTGCTCTCATCATCCGATGCTAGGATGATCTCGAGGTCCTCCTTGTTCCCGGTCCATTCACCTTCGAGGTCGGTGATGCAAGGGGTCGAGAAGTAATAGCCGGTGGTCATTCCCTTCCTCCACTGTTTAGACCCGTCAGACCCGATGCACAAGGCTCCGTTCTTGACCCCAATGATGGTCTCCGGGGTGTCCCCGAGGTTCACATCGGCGGAGATGACCGAGGAGAATATAGGTGGGGGCTCGAAATCGAGCCCTGAGGTCCCTGTGGTCTGACCCAGATAATCTATCACATCGTCCGCATACGGTTCGTCCCAGAAGAACCGGCCATCGGGTCCCAAGGCGAAGACCGCATCACCGGCGGAGGCTATGACTATCTCCATGTTGTTATTGTTGTCAAGATCGACCAGGGCTGGCGAGGAGAGCGCCTCTCCCGGGAAAAGGGTCTGCTCCCATTCAAGGGTCCCACCTCCCGATCTGGTCAGGCTATCGTCCCTTGCAGGATCGCCGTTGATGTCAACGGGTATGTCAGGTCCTATCTCCCTGAAGACAGCACGCTTATCGTTCAACCATCTATCGAAGACCAGGCGGTCAACATCGGTCCTGTCCATGGACCGAAATAACATCATGCCGGAAAAGCTCACGGCAACGAACAGGAACAGTAACCCTATCTCGAGCATCCATTTGCATCTTTTTTTCTCGATCATGCGCTCACCTCGGTCAGGCTTTCAGACCATCGCTCCAAAGGCCGAACAGTCATGATCGTACAATCCTCTATCATGAGTATATAATATATTTTGTTCATTATTAGAAATTAAAGTAATATTATTTTAGAAACATTACCCAAATACTATTGGTCTATTCAGTATATAAGAATTATGGTGAGACGATAGTAATCAGAGCTGTGTTCTGTGACGAAGGTCCGTTTTCTGCATGATAGAAAAAATGGGATCGCTCTTTTGGGTCATCTCACTATCTTCAAGTTGAAATGGGGCGTACCTGTCGCGTTCATAACCTTCAACCAGAGCGGAAGGTATGACTCGGTAGCCCTTGCCGCCGTCAGGTCCCCCAGGTCCACCACGCTCTTCCATCCGAACCACTTCTTCAGCAGCGTCTCGGAGACCCATTCCCTAGATCCAGCATCATTGCCGGCAACGAACATGTCATGGTCCCCTTTGACTAGGGATGGGTCTACCATCACCATCGCATTGACGGTGTTCAAGGTCTTTACGACCTTAGCATCAGGAAGGGCCATCTGGACCCTCTCCCCCAACGATTCTTCACCACAGTATGCGACGGATGGGGGGGATCCCTTTGAGAAATCCAGCGGGTTGGCGATGTCCACGAGGACCTTACCCTTGAAATTGTCCCTTCCAGCCCCATCTATGACCTCCAGGGTCGCCATTCCCGATGTGCAGTTGAGGATGGTCTCTCCGAACTTCGCTGCCTCCGAGAATGTCCCAACGGATGCCTTGAACCCTTTATCTCTCATCATCCGGACCCAATCGGCGGCCGAAGGGAGCTTCTTATCGCCCCACATGGTCTTTTCCTTTTTCATGTCCCTTGAGCTGACCATCACCTCATGTCCGAGGGATAGGAGCTTCTCACCTATGGTCTGGGCAACGTTGCCAGAACCCAGTATGCCTATCTTCATCTATCTCACATCCTGTATGGGACCATAAGGACCATATGTCTAATAGATGACCCCTGAATATTTGGGTCTCAGAAGGCATGCAGAACGTTCCTGAGGGAAAAGGCCTACCGATGTTTATTTATTAAAAAAAATATTTTAGAGCAATGGTCGAATGTCCATGAGATGCTGGATGGTCCTATCGTTCGTAGCAATGGTCCCCATTATCTTTCTCTTCAATGGTCCTGTCAACTGTTCTGAGGACATTTGTATGGATCATGGTCCAGCTCCATCTACCTCACGGACATGGGTTGTAGCCCTCGATGGAAGTGGGGACCTCACATCGGTCCAGGGAGCGATAGATGCTGCCTCGGCCGGGGACATCATCAGGGTATATGATGGAACGTACCAGGAGAACGTGGTCATTGGAAAGAGGCTCGACATCATTGGGAACGGTTCGGACCGGACGATAATTGACGGTAACCGGGCCGATCATAGGGACACTATCTCAATAACTGCCGACCATGTCAACCTCAGCGGTTTCCAGGCTAGGAACACATATTTTGGGCACGAGTTCGCAGGTATTGGGATCAGGTCCTCATGGAACCTGGTCATCAACAACAAATGCCTGGACAATGATTACGGTATCCTGATCATAGGAGGTTCCAACAATCTCGTTAAGGGGAACAATGCTTCCAATAACAATAGGAACGGTCTGCACATGAGGTTCACCTCCTCTAACCGGATAGAAGGGAACACTTTCTCCCATTCCACCACGACGCAGGGGATATACCTCGAAGGCGGGTCCGGGAACGTGATCAGGAACAATACATGCTGTTCGAACTACAAGTATGGAATATCCCTATATCTATCGGATGACAATGAGCTGACCAACAACTCCTGTTGTGGTAACTCGTTGTTCGATGGATTGAACCTCTACAAGGCCAACATGAACGATATTTCATCAAACAACTGCTCAGAGAACGGTCTGTCCGGGATAAGTATCTCTTATTCTTCTGACAACGCCATAACCATGAACTCCGTTCGGTCCAACATCTATGGTATAAGGGCTGTCGGTACGACCGATTGCAGGGCCCATAAGAACAGGATCGAAAAAAACGGTAAGTTCGGGGTAAATGTCTCAGCCCATACTGGACCGCCCCTGAACTGTACAATGAACTGGTGGGGCAATGCGTCTGGCCCGTACCATCCTGACCTGAACCCAGAAGGGAAAGGGGACAATGTCAGCGATGATGTGGACTTCATTCCTTGGATGAATATGTCCAAAACGAACAGACCCCCACGCATCCTCACACCTGATGTGGTAACGGTCTGGGAGGACCAAGTCTACTCTGTCATCTATGGAGCGATCGATCCTGACGTGGACCCCATACAATGGTCCTTCTGGACCGATTCAACTTGGCTTAACTGGGACCAGAGCGCAAGGTCACTATCGGGAACCCCCAACAACACCGACGTTGGGAATTGGATGGTTAGATTAGGTATCTCCGATGGGCATGATGGTATCGATGAGCACCTTTTCAATATCGAGGTCAAGAACACACCGCCCGTGATAACCACAACTGATATTACGGAGGTCGTCCAGGACTCTCTCT
>JBFYMY010000198.1:0-6585 GCA_041304645.1 Thermoplasmatales archaeon | reverse complement strand
CGTTCGCGCCATCGACGGGTCCGGGAACTGGGCAAATACCAGCCAAATTGTTATCGGGATCGTGGACAACGATCGCCCGATCGTCCTGGCCGACAATACCCCTGACAATGCCACCACAGGGTCCAATGTCACGATATGGATGGAGTTCGAGGACAACATTGGGGTCAACAATGCTACAATGGAATATTGGTTCGGATCCGGGTCGAGAGGAGAGATATCCATAATGCTCACCGAGATCAAGGTGATAGTGACCATCCCAAGGAACAGCCTGGACCCATTGCATTACATCGCCACCCTGACCGATGAGGCGGGGAACGTGTTCAAGACCACTGTGAAGAACGTTACAGTCCGTGATATCGAACCCCCTGAATTGAAAGAGGACCTCACCAACTCTACTGCGTTCGTCGGTCGTCCTGTCGAGATCAAGGTGCGGGTGTCGGATAACATAGATATAGAAGGGGTAAAGGTCCATTTCTGGACAGAAGGTCCGGAGGACCCTGATCAGGTCACGATGGATATGGATACGGTCGATGGTTTCTATATTTTCATGGTGATGATCAGAGAAGATTCCTCAGAGGATCTCAGTTATTATCTCATCATAGAGGATACATCAGGAAATCGTTTCAACACATCGGTGAAAACCGTCGAGATAATCGATGACATCTTTCCGATCATCGAAAACATCGCGGATTTGGTCTTTTACATTGGAGATGAATTGTACCTCGATGTCAAGGTATCGGACAACATAGGGATATCATCCATTATATGGTATGGAGGGCCTTTTTCTGCTCAGGGGAATATCTATGAAGGTACCGTCAATACGGCCGATATCTACGAGATGAACATAACGGCCACGGACATGGAAGGAAACATCGCGACAATGGATTTTACGTTGACGGTCCTACCATTGGACAACGACAAGGATGGGGACGGGATCCCGGACCTGGTCGAAAGGGAGATGGACCTTGATGAGGACGATCCCGCCGATGCCAATGCGGACCCGGACACCGACGGATTGAACAACCTTGAAGAGTACCTCAACGGAACGGGACATCTTGAACCGGATAGCGATGATGATGGCATGCCAGATGGTTGGGAAGTCGATAACCGGCTGTTCCCGACAAGTCCCTCTGCCGATAGGGACACAGATGGCGACGGTAGGAAGGACCTCCTGGAATATCAGGAAGGGACCGATCCGAACGTTCCAGACGGGGACGATGAAACATCCGATCCCCCTGGATATATATTCCCGTTGATCGGGATCCTCCTGTTGGTGCTGATCGTGATCGGGATACTGGTCATCCTGACAACAAGAAAGAAGGGAAAGGAAGAGGAATGATACTGCACGTTTTCATTTCCCTATGATCATACCGGTTGGGTCTATCTCTTTCAACCTTCTCAGTTCCTCATCGGTAGGCTCCGGAGATGTCGCCACATGTTCTGGAACGATGAGTTCGAACCCTGTGTTCTCTATGACCTGCTGAACGGTGATCCCTGGATGTACGCTTAGGAGCATCATCCTGCAGGTCTTCTCATCAAAGCCCATGAGAGCGAGGTTGGTTATCACCTTGTATGGTCCAGTGCCCTTGGGAAGGCCAGCCCTCTCCCTAGCACCCGGACCGTCGATGAACCCAGGCGTCGTTATGAAGCTGACCCTCTCTGGCAGCTTTGCCTTATCGTGACGGGCTATGATTATGGTCCTCCAGGCGAGAGAACCGAAATCGTTGGCCCCACCGGACCCCGGAAGCCTTGTCACGGGATTGTCGTGGTCCCCTATCACCGTGGAGTTGAGGTTCCCGTACATGTCCACCTCCGCCCCTCCCAAGAATGCATAATCTATCATCCCGCGCTGACCCGTTTCCATTATCCCGGCAAGCCCTGTCGCGGCAAGGGCCTTGTGGACGCATCTGGAATCGCCCACGGATATAGGGAGGGTGGGGACTATAGGCGCCATGCTCCCTGCTTCGAAGAAGATTATGAGGTTCGGTGCATGCGTCTTCTGGGCCAGAAGCCCGGCTATCATGGGCAGTCCAGTTCCCACTCCGACTATCTTTCCGTCCTCCAGCTGGTGGGATGCGACGCAGGCCATAAGCTCTATTGGCGTGTAAGCGGTCATCTGAGCTCCTCCAGTCTCCTTAGTTCGTGCAGCTTCTTGATCCCTACAAGCTCCAGGTACTCCTCGAAGTCCTTGACGGAATAGACCCATCTGTCCAGATACGCCTTGACCGCTTCATCGCTCCCGCCAGCCTTTAGGTATTCCCGGATATGAGGCTCGTCGAAATAGTACTCGAATGGCATGTTTCCAGGGTGGCTGCCGTAGGGTGCTTCTATGACGGCATCCACACAGAAGAATGGGATGGTGGTCCTTTCCGGGTTCTCTCTGAAGAATGTCTCGGGGACTATCTTCTCCGCCGTCACTATCACCCGCTTGGATGCTTTGGCCAGGTCATCGTCCTTGACGGAAGTTCCCCTGATTATGCAGTTCCCGAACTTATCGGCATAATGCGCATGGATGATGGCAACATCGGGCATCAGTGCGGGCAGTGCCGCAAGCTTCTGACCAGTGAACGGGCATTCAATGGTCTTTGCGGCGCTGTACTTGAACGTATCGGAACCTAAGAGGTTCCTTGAAGGAAGGAAAGGAAGCCCCATAGCGGCGGCTTTGAGCCTCCATGATAGAGCGCCGTTCGACCATTCGACACATCTGATCCTTCCGGATTCAACGGCCCTCCTGCCGTTCTTGGAGAGCCCCCTGTTCTCGTAACCGAAGGAATATGCTACATCGACGGCATCGACGCAGTCCCCGGCTATCAGGATGTCAAGGTCATGAACGGCGGTATGCCCTGATACCCTGAGATGCTTCACCTTGCGCCGGACCATCTCATATATCATAGGCATGGAGATCCTGATATGTCCGAACCCGCCTATCGCGAGATAGCATCCGTCTTTGACGTACTTTTCGACGGCCGCCGCTGGAGTCGTCATCTTGTCCTTCAGGCCCCTTTCCTTCTGGTTCCTGTTCCATTCCCTTATGTCCTCGGCCGTGCACGAGCTCAGCAGTTCACCGATTCCAGATTCGAGCATCTTAGGACCCGGACCGACATCGTGCACATCATAATAAAAGGTTTTTAAGCGGCAGGACCGTCAATGCGTTCCAAGAAAGTTCCTTATATCATCAGGAGTTTTTCCCCCGCAGGTGGCTTTACATGGATTTTGCACTGACAGAGGAGCAGCGGATGCTGAGACAGGTGGTCAGGGATTTTTCGGAGCGCGAGATAAGGCCCATAGCCTCGAAGATAGACAAGGAAGGCAGCTTTGATATGGAGCTGATACGAAAAATGGGAACCATGGGCCTGATGGGAATGACCGTCCCAAGTGAATACGGCGGCTCCGGTCTCGACAGGATAAGCTACAACCTCGCCCTGGAGGAGATAGGCAGGGTCTCGGCGTCGGTAGGTCTGACAGTGGAGGCGCACAACACATTGGGAGTAGGTCACATATACGAGCTGGGGAACGAGGCCCAGAGAAGGAAGTACCTTCCCAGGCTCACGAGCGGGGAGGCCCTGGCCTCATGGGCTCTGACAGAGCCCAATGCGGGTTCCGATGCCGGGTCGCTCCAGACAACTGCGGTAAGAGAAGGCGACCACTGGGTCATAAACGGCTCCAAGCAGTTCATCACCAACGGTCACGCGGCCGAGGTCTTCACGGTCATGGCCAAGACGGAGGCCAACAAAGGGGTCAAGGGCATAAGTGCTTTCATAGTCGAAAAGGGAAATCCCGGTCTGAAACTGGGAGTCGAAGAGGACAAGTTAGGGATGAGGGGTTCCATCACATCGGAGATCTTCTTGGAGGACTGCCGGGTCCCGGCAGAGGACATGGTGGGTGAGCCCGGTAAGGGCTTCACTGGGGCCATGTCCATCCTGGACAGGGGCAGGACAGCGATAGGGGCGCTCTCGGTCGGTCTCGCGCAGGGAGCCCTGGACGAATGCCTGTCATATTCCAAACAGAGGGTCCAGTTCGGTAAGCCCATATCGAGCTTCCAGGCCATCCAGTGGAAGCTCGCCGATATGGCCACGGAGATAGATGCCGCAAGGCTTCTGGTCCTCAGGGCCGCATGGCTCGAGGAGAAGGGAGAACCGTTCTCGAAGGAGGCCTCCATGGCGAAGCTCTTCGCATCGGAGGTCTGCGTGAAGGCGGCCGTGGACGCGGTTCAGATCCACGGAGGCTACGGCTATACGAAGGAGTATGCCGTTGAAAGGTTCTTCAGGGACTCCAAGCTCTATACGATAGGCGAAGGTACATCAGAGGTCCAGAGGATGGTCATAGCAAAGAAGCTGGGACTTTGATGGTCCGATATCGGAAGGTTATCAATCCCGAAATGAGGTTACAGGGTCCGGTGCCGACGTGATCAAGAGCCGATTCGTTCACAGGGTTTCTATCATCGTCCTTGCTCTGGACCTGCTCCTGGTCCTCTCCCTCTTAATAGCCCCACTTACCCTCGATAAAGGAACGGTGATAGGCCTGGATGGGAGGGCCAATGCCCTTGATTACACGGACCGATGGGACGACCTCAATCCGTTCGCATCCATCGTTTACCTATTCGGGGATTACAACTGCCATCAGAAGGAGGAGCGCTCCCTTATCCTTAACGGGAACCAGCTCCCCGTCTGCGCCAGGGACGTAGCCATATTCACTGGGATCCTGCTGGGAGCTGCATTGTTGGTGAGGGCATCCGTAGATGATGACCCATCATTGACCGTCCTTGGGCAGTTACCAGACAGACTAAGGAAGGGGTTCATTTTCAAAAGGCCCATGCTATCGTTCATATTATTGCTCCTCCTGCTCCTGATGCCCACAGCGGTGGACGGCGGGGTCCAGATGGTCAGTGGTTTGGGCCTGCTCCCTTTCGGCCTTCATTACGAATCCACCAACCCCACAAGGTTGCTTACAGGCTTCCCGACAGGTGTTGCTGCAGGTCTGCTCACTACAGCCCTGCTGATGTCCCTGTTCAGCAGGAGGGACAGCGGGCAAAAGGCCCTGATGGGCTACCTTTTCAATCAGACAAGGTCCGTATTGAACGAAGGAAGCAAAAAAGGTGGGGGTGACGGACCTGGAAGCAAATGAGAGGAACCTGACCCTAATATCATGGAGGGACGGGACCGAACGTACCATCTCATTCGTTGAACATGAGCAGCTCATATCCCTGCTCAGACGGGCGGGCCATCCGCCCGACGGAGTGCTTGTCCTGGATGAGGAGGGACCTATCCCTCTCGATGAATGTTTGGACGGTAGCTTCGCAGGCAGGACATTGAAGGTCATAAGGGTAGCATCAGGAGGTTAGGTCATGGTCGGTCCGGTCGCCATATACATCCTCGGGACAGCAGGCTGCGGGAAATCGAGCCTTGCGGCATCGTTCTCGGGGTATCTATCAGAGTACGGCTACAAGCACATGCTGGTCAACCTTGACCCCGGAGCGGACCTGATCCCTTACGAACCCGACATAGATGTCAGGGACTGGGTCACACTGGCGGATGTCATGGAAGAGTACGGTCTTGGACCCAACGGGGCCCAGATCGTGGCATCCGACCTAGTAGCCCTGAACAGGGACAAGGTCCTGAAGGGCATAGACACGGATATCGACCAGTATGTGCTCCTTGACACACCGGGGCAGATGGAGCTTTTCACGTTCAGGGAATCGGCAAGGGAGCTTGTAAAGGGTATCCTTCCTTCAAGGTCCTTCATGGTCTATCTCATAGACCCGTTCAATGCAAGGACCCCGTCCGGCCTCATAAGCCAGATGATGCTATCGAGCCTTGCAAGGCTCAGGTTCCAGCTCCCCTCTGCCGAGGTCATATCCAAATCTGACATGATAGAGCCTGCCCAGATGGAAAGATTGACAAGGTGGTTGGAAAACCCGGACACGCTGCATGATGACAGCATGGAGGAGGCTTCCAGGACCTCCAACATGGCCCCGGAGCTCTCGGTGAACATCTTCAGGGCCCTGGAATCGCTCGGCCTGTTCTCCAGGGTATTTCCCGTCTCATCTCAGACCAAAGAAGGGATGGAAGGTATCTACAGGGCTGTCCAGTACGTCTTTGCAGGGGGCGAGGACCTACCACAGAGTGAACCCGCCTCTGATGAAGAGGAATAGGTCCCCAAGGTTGTTCCCTGTCGGTCCAATATCGACCTTCCCACCGAACCTGTCAAAGAAGCTCCCAGAGTCATTATCCTCAAGGTACCGAACGATGACATCTCGGTCCACCCCGCATTTCCTTACTATCGCACCACCTCCATCCCAGTTCCCGTCCGCACCGTCCGTGGTCAGGAAGGCCGCCGTTTCCCCATCTTCAAGGAGGGGAAGGACCGATAGGGCCATCTCCGAGCATCTGCCCCCCCTACCCTCCCCTTTGACCTTAACAGTCGTCTCCCCGCCCATCACAAAGGCATCGGACCCAAGGCTCTTTGTCACAGCCCTTGCTCTATCAAGGAGCGCCCTGGCAGCAGGTAAAGCCTCTCCAATGAACTGAAGGTCAGGGGACTCACGGTCGTAAGGGCCGATGACAGGTTCACGGGTGAGGCTTTACC
>JBFYMY010000197.1:0-11335 GCA_041304645.1 Thermoplasmatales archaeon | reverse complement strand
AAAGGGGAGTTGTTCTAAAATACACTTTCATAGGGGCGAACAGTGTGGTCCCGGTAGGGAGGGAGAGGTGTTCGTGGAACACCAATTACTTCAAAGGCAATGATCCGGAGAAGTGGTACACTAAGGTCCCTAATTATCTTGAGGTTTGGTACCCAAATCTTTGGGACAATATTGATCTCGTTTATCGTCAGAATGAAAAAGGAATGAAATATGACCTGATCCTGAGACCAGAAGCGGATCCTGGCGATTTACAAATAAGGATTGAAGGCCAGGACTCACTATCGATATCCGAGAAGGGCGATCTCCTCATCGGAACTATGTATTGGGATATCGTAGATCAACGATTATTCACATATTATCAGGATGGATCTGGTAGATTGATTCCATGCGAGTTTGAAATTATAAATGAACACGAATACTCGTTCATCTTGACAGAATACGATAAGAGCAGGACCGTGGTGATTGATCCATATCTAGCTTATTCTACATTTATCGGCGGATCAAACCACGATTGGGGTGAAGCGATTGCAATCGATTCAAGCGGGAACAGTTACATTACTGGGTATACTTCATATGATAATATTGCTAATTACCCGACCACACCTGGAGCGTACGATACCTTACACGATGTTGGGTCTATGGATGCTTTCGTGACCAAGCTAAGCTCCGACGGTTCATCTCTAAGTTATTCAACATTCATCGGTGGAACGGGTGCAGATAGAGGTTATGGAATTGCAGTCGATTCAAGTGGGAACTGTTACATAACTGGGTATACTGCATATGATAGTTCAACCAATTACCCGACCACAGCTGGAGCTTATGATACAACGCATAATGGAGGAGATGACGCATTCGTGACAAAACTGAGCTCCGATGGTTCGTCATTGATATATTCTACCTATCTTGGCTCATCAAGTACTGATTTAGGTGATGGGATTGATGTCGATTTGAATGGGAACGTATACATAACTGGACCTACTTACTCATCAGATTTCCCTACCACCAACGGAGCATATGACACGAAGCTTGGTGGAGTTGTTGACGCGTTTGTCACAAAATTGAACTATACTGGCTCATCGTTGATATATTCTACTCTAATAGGTGGATCAGGTTCTGAAATAAGCTATGGGATTGCGACCGATTCTAGCGGGAATGCATTCATAACTGGTTATACTAATTCAGATGATTGCCCGACAACAAATGGAGCTTATGATACAACATCCAATGGTCCTGATGATGTATTTGTAACCAAGTTAAATTCTACGGGTTCTTCATTGATTTATTCAACTTATATCGGTGGAACTGGAGACGAACAACCCTATGGTGGGATTGCGATAGATTCTAACGGAAATGTATATGTTGCTGGAGAAACACTTTCAACTAATTATCCAACAACTACTGGAGCATATGATACAGCACACAATAGTGTTGGGAATGATGATATTTTTGTGACCAAACTGAATTCTGCTGGTTCTTCTCTATTATATTCAACATTTATCGGCGGTTCGAAAAGTGAAACTGCATATGGAATCGAAACAGATAATAAAGGACAAGCATCTATAACCGGACTTTCAAGTTCATCCGATTATCCGATTACATCTGGAGCGTATGATACCTCATTGGGTGGAGAATATGATGTGGTCGTGACAAAACTTAGTTCAAATGGTTCCTCTTTGGTCTATTCGACATTCCTTGGTGGATCAAGTAGGGATATTGGGAATGCGATAGCTTTAGACCTTAGGGGTAACAGTTTCATCACGGGATATACCGATGATTCCACGACTGATTACCCAACCACGACTGGAGCCTATGATACAACGCCTAATGGTAACTATGATGTATTCGTTTCAAAGTTGGATTTCACAGTATTACCGACACAACCGGTCGATTTGAATGGAAAGATAGGTAATGGCTTCATCAACTTGACCTGGGAACCGCCATTAAGTGATGGTGGTGCCGATATAACTCGGTATGATCTTTACAAAGGGACTACTTCAGATTCATTATCACATTACCAGACATTAGGGAACGTCACAACATTTAACGATACTGCTATCGTGAACGGAGGGACATACTACTACGCAGTAACCGCTTTCAATTACATGGGTGAATCGGAGAGAAGCGATATCTTAAAGGTCCATGATGATGACCCACCCAACTTGACCGATATAACACCATCAATAGCAACCACTGGAGATGAGTTCAACATCTCTTGCATGGTCGTTGATAACGTGTTGGTCGATCGGGTTGTCCTTGTTATCGATGACACTTACAACAATGTCACGACCTCCTACAAGGATTTCAAGAGCAACGGGCTCTGCACCTTCAAATACACCGCTCCGACAAGGATCGTGGATGAGGTCAAGTACTCTGTCACAGCTATCGATCCCTCCGGGAACGTAGGGGGTCTGAACGGGAGCTTCAGGGTCGTTGACAACGACCCCCCCGAGCTTTTCGCTGACAACACTAACTATCCCATCACCACCGGGGACCTCATCAACTTCTCCTTCGACATCAGGGACAACATGGAGGTCGCCTGGGCGAACCTCACATTCAGGGTATTGAACGATACTCTCTGGACCTTGGAGCTGATAGATGGCCCGGGAACGAACTGGTACAATAACGCGGTCTTCGGTAAGAGCGAAGAGTACGATGAGATTATTTCCATCCTCTTCCAAGGCCCTCCATTGAACCTGACTCTTACCTCTTCCGATATCTTCGGGAATAATATGTCCATCGACCTTGGAGAAAGAAGGTTGGTCGACAACGACCCTCCGGTGCTAATGGAGGACCTGACCGATGAGACAGCCCAGACCGGAGAGAACTTCACGTTCAGGTTCAATGCCCTGGACAACATCGACCTGAGCCATGCAGAAGTTGAATACTGGTACATGAACGGGACAAAGTTCAGAGCATCGCTCCCCCGTCCTTTGATGGGCGGTAATTGGGAAGCTACCATCAAAGTCCCGGTTTCACCTTCGTTCATCGAGAATGTATTCTGGAACAGGACCGAGATAGAATGCAATCTCACCTATTCGTTCCATATCTGGGATGCATCAGGGAATGAATTGGTCTCGAATGTGACCCAGATCGTGATCCTTGATACGATCCCTCCTGAACTGGTCTCTCATGAATACATA
This sequence comes from Thermoplasmatales archaeon, assembly GCA_041304645.1. GTDB lineage: Archaea > Thermoplasmatota > Penumbrarchaeia > Penumbrarchaeales > Penumbrarchaeaceae > JALOTP01. The sequence goes on along the minus strand of JBFYMY010000197.1, from coordinate 8,195 downwards.
CCGGATACTGGTCCAACGACTGGTGATCCGTTCGAGATAAGGGTCAGATTGAAGGATAATATTAAGGTCCGATCTGCTTACATTTGGATAGAGATGTATAGAAACTTTGGAGAACAGACAGTTAAACAGTCGGAACCGATGAACAGGTCCACGTCGGAGGATGACCTGTTCTATTACAGGTTCGTGAATATACCCTCTACGTTTTATAGGGTCTTAGATTACGGGATCGAAGTATGGGATGATAGGGGATACATTTCAAAGAACATTAATTTCCCGGAATTGACCATAACCGATAATGATCTTCCAACGATAATGGGATTTTTCAGTGAGAGGAACACCACTACCGGAGGTAAGTTGAACGTTTGGATCAAGGCAAAGGATAATTGGCTCGTCTCAGGTGTAAGGATGGAGGTCTGGTCCACCGGGGAGGTCAAGGAATACATACTGGACCAAACCCAAAGTGACCATTACGAGGAACGGTTTAACTATACGAAGGTCCTGGACATACCCCTCGATTCCGTTGATCTATTGCACATCGTTCTGAAGGTCACGGACTTCTTAAACAACACCGTTTCCACTCCGGAACTGGTCATAGATGTGTGGGACACCATCGCTCCATCCCTCCAGCCTATATCGAACATCACCATAAACTGGGGAGATATTCTGAGCATCACAGCGGTAGCGACGGACAACATAGGTATCGTCGAATACCGGTGGGAGGGAACGTATCCGCGCTCCAAGGACGCACCCCTGTTCGTAAATGGGCCCAATGTCCATGGGAAGGTCGGGGGGAAAGGAACCTACTACGAGACATTGGTGGTCTTCGATGCCGCAGGGAACCGGAACGAAACGAGCATCACACTGACCGTCGAACCTGAAGCTAAGGATAGGAGCAGCTCAAGTACCATTATCCTGATCGTAGTCCTGATAGTAATTGCAATGATAGCCATCACCATCTATCGCGTCTGGAGGTCCGACAGGGAGCCGTTCGAAAAACCTGACATTGGGTCCGAGAGCCCAGAACCACCGGAGCTAGGAGAGGCCCCGGAAGAGCCCGCCCTCCCGCCTGCCCCTGAAAAGGAGGTGGTGGTTGTCACAGTTCCAGCACCCACCCCGGCCCCTGCTCAGGCCTACGTCCCTTCGGACCAGATACCCGCAGCTCCCATGCCGGTCCAGGGTACCACCGAAAGCTATATTTCACCCTTGAAGAAGGAGCCCCGACCATTGATCGGAAGACCCGATGAGACGATACCTTCGGTTCTGGGGAAGGAGCCTGTGGAGGAACTGGGACCTCAGACCCAGGAACTTTTGAAACCATAAACATGTCATATTATGTCATAATATAATCCATTATATGTGCTATTACTCTTTACACCTTAGAACAGTAATTTGTTCCAACCATCTTACTGTTAGTAGTAATGAGCAGCAGTCTTATTACTCTTCACGGTTCAAAAAGATAATACCATGTATCCATATTACTATTTTGCACTGAAAAAAGAAAGATCGACCTAAAGATGATCTACATTCAGCTAACAGGGTACCTTACGATCAAATTCACCTCGTCCCCGTCCTTCAAGGAGAGCTCGTCCCTGAGTCTCTTCCCGGACACTATCTCAAGGGTGTTCTTGTGAACGGTCCTATTCGGGACCATTATCGCAGCTTTCACGTCGTTTACGGTACACGGATAGCACAGGCAGCTCCCGAAGGTCCTCCCGTCCCTGACGAATCCCTTGACCTCTATGCCCGGACCCCTCCTGAGCAGGTCCAGCAGGGGAGCGTCCAGAGGCGACAGCACAACGTTGAGTGTTCCCTCGAAGGGTACGAACCCGAACTTCTCATCGAGCTGCTCCTTGTAGCTCTCCTGCGAAAGATAGTAGGCCCCTTCCCCCAGCCCTGCCGATACGGTCCCTCTAACTTCTATCTCCCTGCTCTTTCCCAGCAGGGCCGATAGCTCGGAGAACCTCGCTGCAAGGAGGTCCATACCGGCCCTCGTCAGTCTCACGCCGTGGGCCCGTCCCCGCCTTGTCCTTTCCAGCAGGCCCTCCTTCTCGAGCCTCTGGAGATTGAGGGAACCTGACTGCTGGCTTATGCCCAGCATCTCCCCCAGTCCGCCAGTCGTCAGGTGGACGAACCTCTCCATCCCCCCGAGCTGGGCGATCCTTATCAGAACAGTTTCCCTTTCCATCATGCCCCATGCCCCCCTATATGATCGTGAACGCACCTGGCGAACATATGCGAGAGCCTGATAGGCTCCGGGGTCCTACCTCTTATGGTCATGGACCTGAGGAGACCTTCCATCTCCGTTTCGGGAGCCCCCACGCTCCGGACATAACAATCACCATCCGGGAGCTTGAAAGTGACAGGTCTGTGGGCATCTATTAGGCCCCATCTTCTCTCTGCCTCGGGAAGGTTCAGAAGGGCGGCCTTGATGGAAGCGTCATCCGGTCTCTCATCTGAGACGGTCAGGACCGGGAGGCCGGTCCTCTCTTGAAGCAGGTCCATATCGAGCACGTTGAAACCGGCAAGACAGGCGCCGTCGGATACAATTACCCTTGCCTGTCCGGAGAACGCGCTATCCTCCATCATGTCCGAGATGACCTCGGCGGAATCAGAACCATCCGTACTGATGTCACCGCTCATGACGCCCTCGACCCTACCATCGAGCCTGTACAATGTGAGAACAACGACAGTGAGCTTTGAACCTCTGACATATGGTCCGTCGTCCACTCCAACGACCCTTGCTTCCTTCTTCAGGGGCCAGCGGGTCATCGACGCACCTCAGAGGAGCGGAAGCCCCCCGGTAACCTTATCGACCTCCGCATTGGGCCCGGGACCTATTCCCAGACAGGTGACAGTGCCCGGAGGGACCTCGGTCAACCCCGCATCCTCTATGAGAGAGGTCGTCAGGTCCAATCCCTCCGCTATTACCTTGAGCTCGTAAAGCTCCCGGAGGTCCTTTGCTTTAACAACGACCTTCTTCTGCCCCTCCGAGTACCAGTTCTTGAAGTACCTCTCCTTGTCCCTTTTGGCAGAGAGGGCACAGCTCACTGCAGCATGGGCGACCTGGACAGCGAGCTTCCCTGGAGATAGCTTCAGGTCGTTCCTGACGACTATCACTAGCTTGTTCTTGAACTCCTCCATATCCAACACAACCTCAGAGCGGATCGATTTTCCTCGCTTTCCATCTATCGCCCAAGGCCTTTGCCCTCTTCCAGTTCACCCTTCCCTTGAGCCTGATCACCTTGCCATCAAGCTCGACAAAGCTCATGGGTACAAGGTAGAAGGCACCGGACTCCATTATCACCAGCCGGTCGCCTTCGGTGCTCACCGTCTCCCCCTTCCTTTTCCCGTCGAGGTCCATAACAAACCTTGACAACAGCTCATCTCTGGGGTCAGTGTAATCTGTCGGGATGCGGGACGACTTCCTGACGGTAGGCATCTGTAAGGTGAGAAATCTCCATCATTAAAAAAGGTTCCATCATTGGTCCTTTACGAGCCAAACCGGTGTGGGGAGCTTCTGGGACGCCTTCCTGAGGGCCACCTTCGCCTGGGTCTCGAACTGCGGGGGGACGCTTATGGTCATGAGCGCCTGCCCTATCTGGACCCTTGCGGCGGTCCCTATGTTCTTGCCGAAGGCCTTCCTCATCCCCATGGATACCCTGTCCGCCCCTGCCCCGGTAGCCTGCTTGTTCTCCCTCAGGATCTGATGGGGATAGACCCTGATGACAAGTCTGTAGTTGGCAGCTCCAGCCACCTTCTGGATGTACTTGTTGGAGACTATACGAGCGGCCTCGAGCGCCGTATGGCGGACCTGGCATGACTCCTTGGCCTTGATGGTGTACTTGACCGGGAAGTTCCCATCCTTGTTACCCATGTGGAACTGTGTGATCCTAGGCGCGGGAATACCTCCGGTGTACTCATGCCTTGTATAGGACTGCCCTTTTATTTGACGGTACATCCTGTTCGGCTTCCTGGCCATCGACATCACCTTTTAACTCACCAGGGTATAGCTGACCCCGGCAAGCGCCCACTAATAAAGAGGTCGTATTTAAGTATAGCCGTCATTCCAACCATCCCTATCTCTTCATAGTGGATCGTTCATTGACGAACCCCCTTCCGGGCGCCTCACTATGGGAATATGGAACGTTAATAGTTCGTTCATTCCATTTGTTTTAAATATCATTATCTTTTACACTCGCCCATGGTAAAAACCAAAGGTTTCACACCGAAGAGGCTGTTCCTGACCACCGGGGTGGGAAGGCACAGGGAGAAGCTCGCCAGCTTCGAGCTGGCGCTGAGGGATGCAGGTATCCAGAAGTTCAACCTGGTCCATGTATCATCAATATTCCCTCCCGGATGCGAGATACTCGAGAAGGAGGACGGGCTCCAGCAGCTGACCGCAGGGGAGGTTGTCTTCTGCGTGATGAGCGAGGCCTCCTCCAACGAGCCGGGGCGCAGACTGTGCGCTTCGATAGGGATAGCAATCCCGCAGGACCGGAGGCAGTACGGTTACCTGTCCGAACATCACAATTACGGTCAGTCGGCCAAGGAGGCCGGGGATTACGCCGAGGACCTAGCCGCGGAGATGCTCGCTTCGACTCTCGGGATACATTTCGATGTGGACTCCAACTATGATGAGAAGCGGGAGATTTTCAAGATAGACGGAAGGATCGTCCAGACCCAGAACGTCACCGCCTATGCAGAGGTGGATGACAAGGGCAAATGGACCACCACCGTTGCAGCGGCGGTATTCGTAACGTGATAGGGAGGTCGGACAAGATGGCTTCTAACAGACCGAAGAGAGCAGACTTGCTGAAGAGACCCATAAAGATGCTTGACCTGACGAAAGAGAGGACGATAGGGGACCTTATGGAAGGGTTCTCATCGACCTCCTTCCAGGCAAGGCGGCTATCCCAATGCGTCGATATCTACAGGAAGACAACTCAGCGGAACGGCTCCCATACCATCCTCATGGGAATGTCCGGAGCTTTGGTGGCCGCGGGGTTGAGGAAGACCATAGCAGACCTCATAGAGATGAGGTTGGTCGATGTCATAGTCACGACCGGGGCCATAGTCTATCAGGATTATTATCAGTCAAGGGGCTACAAGCACTACAAGGGCGACCCGCTCTCTGACGATGTCCTCCTCCACTCCTACATGATAGACAGGATCTACGATACCTATGTTGACGAGGATAAGTTCAGGGAAACGGACGTTCATATAGGAAAGCTCCTTGAATCCCTTGGGGGGAAGAGATATTCGACAAGGGAGTTCATGGCCATCCTCGGCGAGGACTGTAAAAAGGACAAGGGGTCCATCTTGGGAGCCGCATACAGACAAGGGGTCCCCATCTACTGCCCCGCCATAGCGGATTCGTCCATAGGCATAGGCCTTGCAACCTCCTACAAGAGGCAGAGGGACCAGGGTAAGGCCCAGGAGGAGATATTCGCCCTTGATACCATCCGCGACAACCACGAGATGGCCCAGATAGTCCACATGTCCAAGGCCACAGCGGCCATCTACCTTGGGGGGGGCGTTCCTAAGAACTACATAAACGACGCGGTGGTCATGGCCGATATGCTCTACGGCGAGCAGGACGGCCACGAGTATGCCTTCCAGATAACAATGGACAGGCCCGAGTGGGGGGGACTTTCAGGTTCGACCCTTGGAGAGGCCCAATCATGGGGGAAGATAGATGCGGAGGCCACACATACCATGGTCCACGTCGAGATGTCGGTGGCCCTACCCCTGATAGCCGGGGCATTGATGGAAGGAAGGAAGTTCAGACCAAGAAAGGGTCCCGTCTTCAAGTGGAACAATGACGAGCTGGTATCGCTCCAGTACTCGAAATGAAGAAACGGGGTGCGGGGGGAACCATTATAAAGTAGAAGTATTTTAACCCCTCTCCCACGACCTATGTATTTAAATATGCATAGATAATGGTTCAAAGTATATCAGGCCGTTAGGCCCGACGGTGATGAGTCATGTACAAGATGATCCAGCGCGAGGACACCATACGGATCCCCCCCCATTACCTTGGGAAGGAGCCCGATGAGATCGCAGATTACCTGGCTAGGAAGAACTTCGAGGGGAAGATGGACATTTACAACCGTCTTGTCATAGATGCGACCGAGGTCGAGCGTTTGGGGGACGGAAGGATAGTGCACGGGGATGGTGCGGTCTTCCAGAAGGTCAGGTTCAAGGCCCTTGTCTTCCAGCCCATGCTTCACGAGGTGGTGGAGGGTACCATCGTTGAGATACTGAAGTTCGGGGCATTCGTCAGGTTCGGACCGCTCGATGGTCTCGTTCACATAAGCCAGGTCATGGACGACCATATTGATGTCGACCTGGGCAACATGAGGCTCTACGGCAAGGAGTCCAAGCGGGACCTTAGGGTCGGGGACAAGGTCAGGGCAAGGATAGTGTCCATGTCCATGAACGAGAGGTCCCCCAGGGAGAGCCGCATAGGGCTCACGATGAGGCAGGCGGGTCTCGGCAAGATCGATTGGTTGGAAGATGATTACAACACCAGGCACAAGCCCCAAGGCGAAGAGCCTGAGAAGAAGAAGGTCAAGACAAAGAAGTGATCGAGATGCTGGCCTGCAAGAAGTGCATGTTCCTCACGGAGCAGGAGAAGTGCCCCCTCTGCGGCGGGGAACTGTCCAAGGAATGGCAGGGAATGGTAGTCATCGTGGACCATGAGAGCTCAGAGGTAGCAAAGCATATGGGAATAAAGGCGAACGGGAAGTTCGCCCTCAAGGTGCGGTGACCTGATGCTCTACATGCTCACCGACCATCTCAGGGTACTGCTCAAGACGCCCCTTGGAGAGCTCGTTCCCAACGAGGAGAGGACCACCAAGAGGCTTAGTGATATGATAGGTACGCCTTTGGTGCTCGTCGGTGATATCACCGCTTCCGTCATGACCGAGATGGGGTTCGTTCCCCAGCTCATCCTTGTCGACAACCATACTAAGAGGGGGAAGAAGATACCCGCCATAATGGTCAAGCCCTTTAGGACCGTCAAGGTGAAGAATCCTGCGGGGATGCTGACAGGTGAGCTGTTCAAGGTCATCGACGATGCCATAAACGAGATAGTTCCGGGGACCATTGGAGATGGTCCCATACTCATAGAGGTCGAGGGTGAGGAGGACCTATCCACCCTGGCCGCGATTAAGCTCCTGCCCAACGGCTCAACGGTCGTCTACGGACAGCCGGACTCGGGCCTTGTGGTAGTTACCGTTGATGGTAAGGTACGGAGAAAGGTCGAGGAGATGCTCCGGGAAATGGAGGTCTGAGATAATGGACATAGAAGTGGTAGAGAAGCATGACAACATCCTTTTGGAAAGAACAGAGGTCAGGCTCCTTGTGAAGCATCCGAGGGAGAGGACTCCCTCGAGGAAGGAGCTTGCCGAGGCGCTGAAGGATGTTCTGGGAGTGAAGAAGGAGACGCTCATAATAGATACCGTGGACTCCGAGTTCGGCAAGGACACGTCCAGGGTATATGTGAAGCTCTATAATGAGCTCCAGAGGGCCAAGGACACTGAAGAGGACCACATCCTCATCAGGAACGGCCTGATGGAGAAGAAGAAGAAGAAGACTGGGGCCGGCCAACAGGCCGCGCCGGCGAAGTGATGGAAGGGGACATGAACATGAGGAACAACGAGCTCTACGATATCAAGGACAACAAGATACAGAGGAAGCGCAAGTTCTGCCCCAAGTGCGAGGGTGTATTCCTGGCCCAGCACGAGGACAGGCTCTCCTGCGGTCGGTGCGGTTACACCGAGCCCATCAAGAAGGAATGATCATAGATCTTCATCACCCCGAACGGTCGTAAGTGCGAAGTGTTCATAGTCCTCACTTCGTTCAGCCTATGAACCCTAATGAAAGAACGGGCCTATAGGGTAGCCTGGATATCCTTCTCCCGCTTCCCCGAAGCGGGAGGGAACGGATATTTGAACCCCCCCACACCCGAGTGAGGTCGTACCGATACCGCAGACTACCCGAACGCTCCGCGTTCGAAGGGTTTATAGTCCTCACTTCGTTCAGCCTATGAACCCTAATGATAGAACGGGCCTATAGGGTAGCCTGGATATCCTTCTGGCCTCCGGAGCCGGAGACTGGGGTTCGAATCCCCATGGGCCCGCCATCATTTATCACATGAAGTGGAAAGCATAATAAAACAATATCCTCATTGA
>JBFYMY010000196.1:0-6315 GCA_041304645.1 Thermoplasmatales archaeon | reverse complement strand
CCGTGAAAGTGACCTTGGGCTCAATGCCCCGGGACCTAGAGCCTTCATATACCACATCGTGGAGGGACTCCGCGTCCCACTTCACGGATGATAGCTCCTCCCTCATAGCCATGAGTGCCTTCCTCATCTCGGGGTCCAGTTTCGCCCTCTCTTCCATAGGCATCGAATCGCAGAGCCTGAACTTGACCTCTTCGGGGGCGAACCTCTCGAGCCAGAAATCGACGCAGGCCTTCCTGGCGAGTATCCTATCAAGGGAATCGCCGTCTATCCCGTCCAATCCCTCGGTCCTCTTGAGCTTCTCGACAAGCTGCTCCACGGTCGAGGTGAGCTGGGTCAATGTCACCAGGTGCCTGTAAGGGACCTGTACCAGCCTCTTTACGGAGGGGCCGTAATCCTCTACGCCCTTGGTCAGGGACAGCTGGTAGGTCCGCCTCATATCGTCCCTGTTGGGGCCTTCGTCGTCGGCACCTTTGAGGTAGAGGTCCTCGTACCTGTCGAACTCATCGACAAGGTTCAATATGCCAAGCCCCGGGTCCATCTCTATATGCCTGGAGGGGTGGTTCCTGGCTATGAGGAAACGGAGGACCTCCGGGGGGGTCATCCTGAGCATATCGGACCCCGTGACGACTATACCGGTCGAGGAATGCATGGCCCCCTTGCCCTTGAGCTGTATCCACTCGTAAACGAGCGGTACGGGAGGCTCCCTGCCGAAGACCTTCCTAGATATCTCCGAGGCCGTATCGTAGGAGCCGCCTGCGGATGCATGGTCCTTTCCGTACGGCTCGCAGGTGACGCCCAGCCAGTACCATCTGGCAGGCCAATCGAGCCTCCAGGGCAGCTTGCCGTCATCGGTCCTTGTATCTGCCCTCCCCTCGTGCCCGCACTTGCAGGTGTAGGCGACGTAGGGCTCCTCCCACGCCAAGGGTTTGGTGGTGCTGAGCCTACCGCAGACGGAACATTTCGGATTGTATGGTATGAAATCCTCTTCGAGCTCCCTGCCGGAGACCCTGGAGAGGACCTCCTTGACGACATCCTTCCTGTCAAGGACCATCCTTGTGGCCTCTGCATACCTTCCCTTCCCGTAGGACTCGCTGGATAGGAGGACCTCCGGGCGGACCCCCATCATCTCGAGGGAATGAAGGAAGGGACGGAGGAAGTATCCTGCGTAGGAGCCTCCGTCCCCCCCAGGGGACGGGATCTCGGATAGAGGCTTGCCTATGTGCTCGTTGTACTCCGGTCCCAGGAAGGGATACAGCTTCCTCAGGGGGTCGAAATCATCGGCGAAATAGTAGAATTTGGCATCCACTCCAAGCTCCCTAGCGGCCCTGTGGATGAGGGCTCCGGAGAGTATCTCCCTCATGTTGCCAACATGGATGTGGCCGGAGGGGGTTATGCCCGTGGCTATCCTGTGAGGTCCACCCTTGTCCTTCAGCTGGTTGGCGATGACGTCTGCCCAGTGCATCGAAAGGCCCCCGCATCCTTCAATATGGTCCCATCAGACCACATGGGTCCTGATAAGGGCCCTTACAGGGACCCCTTCTATCTCGTTGAACTGCTGTTTGTTCACTATGGAGAGGCACAGGACCGGCTCTGCCTGATTTGCCCGAAGGAAGTCTATGGCATCCTTCATGGTCTTGCCGGACGATAGCACGTCATCGACTATGACCATCCTCTTCTCCCTGACCCCCGCGAAGTTCGAAAGCGTTGTTCCGGCGACATCCTCCGTCACATCGGACCTCTTGGGCCTGTAGAGGGTGAGCTCAATGTCCATCTCGTTCGCTATGGTGGTCGCAAGGGGGATACCGTTTATGGCAATGCCCATGATCCCGTCCACTTCCATCCCCGACCTGGTGCATTCCTCCATTATTATGTCCACGAATATCCTTGCCAGATGGGTAAGCCTTGAGGAATAGACCCCCAGGGACCTCCATCCGATGTAGATATCGGCGGGAGGTTTCTCGCTCATCTCCTGCCTGGACATGAGCCAGACCACCGTCTCCTCAGAAAGGTGGAGCTCCTTTGCTATATCAGGAACATGAAGACCCTTCTCCCTGAGCTCCTGGACCTGTTTTCTCATCTTTTCCGTGGTCGGCATCAATTTCACCTGCAGCCTTTTTTCTGGAAAGAATTGGCCGTTTATATCTACTTTGCGTCCGGGTCGCATCGGAAGGGCCGTTCATCGCTTGATTTGGCCCCGATCGATGCACATTAAAAAGTATTAAGAACACTGATGCTTTTGTCCCGTCCGGTCCAGGTCCCCAGTTCCAAGAGGTGCATAGGATGAACCCTCCCGGTATTCTGAACAGCAGGTCGCTCGCACTCTTTCTGACCCTCCTTTCCGTAATAATGGCCCTGGGTCCGGTCCTGGCCGTACCGCAGGAAGATGGACAGAGGATGCTCCGGATAGAGGTCGTCCCTGGAAGGGCAGGGAACGGCCCCCTGATAAACAGGACCGTCATTACCGTGGACTACCTCTACGAGGATTTCGCCGAGATCACCAATTTCATCTACATGACGGGAAAAGGGACCCCCAACGATGTCTTCTTCGACCCCAACTACCAGTGGAAGGAGGGCGGTGGGAAGAATGACGACCTGCCCTACGGCGTCCATGCCTTCACGGCGACCTACCCAGACCCTTACGACGAACAGACCACGCCAATAAAGCTCAGCATCATCCATTACTACCAGGACACGAACTTCGGCCTGGTCACCCTTCAGAAGGCAAGGAGCTCGGACTTCAACTATGATGTCTATGGCGAGGAGTTCTTCACAGTGAAGCTCATAGCGAACAACAGATCGGGCACTTCGGAGGCGGAACTCCGGTTCAAGATAATTCCGGTCAACGACCGCCCGGAGAGGATATCGGACAAGGACTTCTTCTCCATATGGCTGAACGAGGATGGGACGTACAAGGGCACAAACAAGCACAACGAGGACCCTAAGGTCGTCTTCGGGGACAAGAGGGACCCCTTCGATGTCATCACCTACGGGTTCACCCCGGCGAACTCCCTTGCCAACAATATCACGGTCACGATGAGGACCAACGGAACTGATGTCCTGTTCACCCCGAAACCCGACCTATGCAGCCCCTACCTCCCCCTTGACCAGAGGCTGAAGGGTCTCAACTACGGGAAGGGGTGGGAAGATTACTTCGCCCTGTTCATCCTGAACGTGTCGGACCAGGACGGCCTATATGTCCTGGCCCCACTCTACGTCTATGTGGCCCCCCAGAACGACATACCCATCATGGAGCCGTTGACCACCGTCAGGGTCAAGGAGGATACCATCTGCACCATCCAGTTCAGGGCGAGCGATCTGGACCTGCCATATGAGCAGGAGCTCGTCTTCGGGACAAACGCAACGGATGCCATATACGACAGGTCAGGGGTCCAGATCATATACCAGGCGGACTACCTCTGGAAGAGGGAGCAGGGGCTCCTAAAGTTCAGGACGGACAACAGCATGGTGGGGGACTACCCCGTCTCCGCTTACACCAGGGACCGGTCCACCAGGGAGAACGGGGCCCCTTACGACTATCAGAACAGCCCATCGCCCATCTATTCGAACTTCACCCTCAGCATAGTCAACGAGAACGACCCGCCCATGGCGTTGATAGACGAACCTGTCTCCACCTTCGAGTACAATACATCGTCCGAAATAGTGTTCAATGCCTCGAGAACGACGGACATGGACCTCATCCACGGGGATGTCCTCAACTTCACATGGTACAAGAACGGTGAGCTGCTGGGCTACGGCAAGGTCATCAGCAGGAACATCGTCATGGAAGGCACCTACAATATAACCCTCAATGTGACCGACAATATCGAATGGTCCCTGGCCTACGTCAATATAGTGGTCAAGAAGGCCAAGGTCCTGGGGGAGATATTCGAGGGGAAGGACCTGACAAGGTCCAGCGAGGACAATTCCACTGCCATAGTCATCTGGAAGAACCAGGAAAGGACCAAGTTGGCAAGAGCCGGACAACACTCCCTGGAGCTGACCAGCATCTCGGGGAGGCGGGAGGGGGCCATCTACAAGATAAACGTCATGTTCGTAGAACCTCTCCAGTTCCTCTTCACCGACGAGGTGAGGAACGAGCCCAAGCTCCAGGTCTACTTCCTCAAACCCGATTTCGAAGAGACCCAAGTGGTCATAGACCAACAGACGGCCTCGTCCTACGATTTCCCGGTCCCGCCTGGCGGCAACAGGTACGGGAGGATGGAGTTCGATCTCAGCATTCCCCAGACCACATACCCGACCCAGACCATCTCACCAAGGGTCCGGTTGCTGGACAACAAGATGGGTGTGGAGATCACGTTGACCATAGTCGAGATGGACCTCATGAACGTCAAGCCGGATTTCGTACTATATGCGACTGCGGAGATGAAGACCACCATAAAGACCTCATCCGGTGTCCTGGAGGACCTGGTCACGACCTGGGACTCTGCAGGGTACGGGACCAAGCTGCCCCAGGTGACCGGAACAATAGAGACCCCGGACGATGATGAGAACGGTCCCGGTAAAGGCCTCATCATGCTCTTTGTCGTCCTTTCGGCATTGATCATCCTCATAGTGATCATCGGTCTGGTCCTCTTCCTCTTCGTGTTCAGGAAGAAGGAGGAAAAGCCCCAGATGACCTTCCAGCCGGAGCAGTCGGTCGATGAGATGGTGTTCGGGGCCAGGAACGACCAGTATGCACAGAGGCCGACAGGACCTGGATATGGTGGCGCCCCGCTGCCCGCCGGTGGGGCCCTTACCGCCCCCCTGCCGCCGGCGGAACAGGTGATGCCTCCGCCTGCCATGGAACAATTGCCGCCGGTCCAGGTCCAGATGCCACCGGAACAGGCTCCGGCCGAACCTCCGCAGGCGCTCCCCGCCCCTGAGGCAGTACAACAGTGAGAGCCTCCGGTAGGATGATAGGAACAAAAAGGGTAAGTGAGGACCCTTGAAGAGGATATCAGCTATCGATATCACTTGTTGACTATGGTCACCTTCTTGAGCTTGATCTCGGACTTGGGCCTGTCGTTTTGGCCCCTAGGGACCATCGTTATCTTGTCAGCGATATCCTGTCCCGAAACGACGAAGCCGAAGACGGCATGGTGGTTGTCCAGCCATGGGGTCCCTCCCTCCTTCGTCACTATGAAGAACTGCGACCCGCCGGTGTTCGGCCCTGCGTTCGCCATGGACAGGGCCCCCTTCTTATGCCTGAGGTCCGGGTGGAACTCGTCCTTTATGTTGTAGCCCGGCCCTCCCGTCCCGGTCCCCTTGGGGCATCCGCCCTGGACCATGAAATCGGGTATGACCCTGTGGAAGACCTGGCCGTTGTAGAAGCCGCTATTTGCGAGCTTCATGAAGTTCTGTGTCGTCACGGGCGCCTTCTCCGTCTCGAGCTTCACCATTATCTCTCCCATGCTGGTCTCGAACTTGGCATATGTCGGCATACCTTTTCCCTCGAGGGGAGAAGGCAGAAGTCGATATTAAAAACATTCCCAGATTTTCAGCCCCATCCGAGCTCCCTCATCAGACCTGGGGCCTTCTCCTCGACCATCCTCAGGAGGGCGTTCGTTGAGAACTCGCTCAGGTCCGCACCCGACAAGGCCCCTATGAGCCTGTCAATGGTGGGATCTCCTAGGCGCATGAGCAATTCCTTGGCAAGCAGGTCCCTGGCCATCTCCTCCTCCAGTCCGGCCCTCCATCGGGCCTCATAGGGAGCGAGCCCCACTTCTGTGCAGTCGCCGCCCTCTACGGCCTCCGCAATGGTCCTGCCCGCGGCCAGGGCGGCATAGCAGGCGTTGTGGACCCCACCGCCCGTGAGCGGGTCTATCATCCTTGCGGCATCCCCGACCACCAGCAGGTTGTCCGCGACCGTTCTCTCGAGCGGCAGGCAGACAGATACCCCCCCACCGTTGACCTCTGTCACGGTCCCCTTCCGGAACCGCTCGTTCCCCTTGATGAACCGGTCAAGGTGCTCCCTGACCATTCCCTTTCGTACCAGCTTCGACCCGTTTAGCCCTATGCCTATGTTCGCGATGTCATCTCCCTTCGGGAAGCACCATGCATATCCGCCCGGAGCGACCTCCCGCCCAAGGAAGAACTCGGTATGATGCACGTCGACGTCCACATTGACCATCTCGTACTGCAGGCATGAGTCAATATCGACGGGCGGCAGCGCTCCGGACAACCCTCCCCATCTGGCCACCTGGGATTCGAAACCATCGGCGGCAACCACCACGTCGGCCGTCACGGTCATCCTTCCCCCGAGGGTGAGGCATTCCACAACGGCCTTCCCCGCCTCCCTCCTGATGTTCAGGGCCT
>JBFYMY010000195.1:0-15313 GCA_041304645.1 Thermoplasmatales archaeon | reverse complement strand
TCACAATACCTCCGACACACACCCTCGGACCAGTTCCGATAAGGGTCTCTTTCGATTCGGATGTCAACATAGATTACTTCGACAGCTCTACCTATGTCGATGTTGACGGGATGCCGTTCTCCATCGTATCCTATACTACATTGGACATCAATACCACGACGGGTATCAAAGGTAAGGCCGTTCAGGTCTCCGGGAACCTCAAGGACGACCAGGAAGCCGGGATAGGCGATAAGACCGTCCAGATCTACAGGCTTTCCTCGTATGACGGCAATTACAACTCATTGTTCAGGCCTGGCGGCCTAGGTAAGCTGATAGGGACCGCTACCACCAATTCCGCCGGAAGGTTGACCTTCACCGAGTATGTCCTTGAAGAGAGCATGAGCGTGGGGTCCGTATGGATAGTGGCCAAGTACGACGGCTCGATACAGTTCCCGCCGGAGCTCGGTGGTATCAGGTACCTGCCGAACGACGCCTTCATGCCAAGGGTCTCGACGCCCACGAAGCTCACCATCACCTCTGAAACGGTCCTTGCTCTGGACAATATACCCAATATCATAATCAGGGGTGAGCAGGTAAGGCTCACCGGGAAACTGCTCGAATCGTTCCAGGGCAAGCCCCAGACAAGCAGGGGTGTCGCTGCTCAGACCATCAACGCTTACATAAAGCAGGGCGATGAGCTCATCTATCTGGGGTCTGACAGCACGAAGAACGACCCGACCATACCCGAGTTCAATGGGTTCTTCGACATCAAGGGAACGGTCCCCGCAAACCTAAGGGTCGGAACGGTCGAGCTCCTTGTGGAGTTCACCCCCGCACCTGGGTCCGAGGGTGTGACCTTCTATCAGTCCGCGTCGAACATCACAAGGGCGCAGATATGGTCATCCACCAGGATCAAGGAGGTCGCTATAGGGCCGCAGGACCTTGATTCGGACAGGAGGATAGACCTTATGGAGAACGGGATCGACCAGTGGTTCTTCACCTTCCAGGTCGTCGAGGGAACGGTCGGAGCGACCAGCAGGGAGCCCGAACCCGTTTCATTTGGAGAAGTATGGATCAACATAACTATGGGGGTTTATTCGAATACAACTTTAAGTTATACTGATTACAGGGGCAGGGTCCATTTCAACTTCACCTCCGTCTTCAAGGACACCGCGACCGGGAACCAGTTCAAGATACAGTCGGTCGAGAAGGGTGCAAAGGAACAGAACATGACCATAGATGTCAAGTTCATAGGAAAGCAGGACTACAGGTTCAGCTCCAAGACCCTTCTTGCGACATATCACAAGGCGCCTCCGATCGATCCGGATGATCCACCATGGATGGTGATATTCCTGGTGATACTGATAGTCCTCATCCTGGTCGCCATAGGCCTCTACTTCTTCTACAAATATATAGAGAAGAAGAGAAGGCTCAAGGCCCTGAAGAAGATCATCAAGAAGGCGGCCGACCAGCTGGAAGCGGGCAACCCCTATTCCTATGTCATATTCAAGGCGTATCAGAAGATGGGGGCCCACCTGAGGAAGTACGGTTTCCTCAGGCGCGATGCGGATACGTTCAGAGAGTTCGAGGACGCCGTCAGAGTGGCCTTGCCAGTTGATGAGAGGAACCTGGATTCCTTCCTGGACATCCTTGAAGAGGCCAGGTACTCCAAGCACCTGATAGGTGAGGCCCATAAGGAGAAAGCGCTCGGCAGCCTGAACGCGGTCCTGAAATCCCTTGACACGGTCATACTGGATGAGGAGTCAGCTCTCAGGCAGATGGAGATGGCCGAGGAAGAGTACACGGACACCGAGATAGTTGATGCTAGCAGAAAGGGGGCATAGATAAGATGAAGTGGAACGAGGCCCTGGCCTACGGCACGGCGATAATGCTCGGGATCATATTCGTACTGGTCCCCATCCTGTCCTTCATAGGTCAGGGTATAGGGATCGTGGATGTCGATCCCAAGTTCTCCGCTTACAGCGATGGGAGCTACGACATCCGTCCGTTCATGGATGACCTTGAGAGGTACAACAGCCATGTCAGGGGTTCGGTCAATTTCAGGAACAATGTCAAGGACAATGACGGGGTATATGACTACGAAGCGAAGTCCATTGTATCGAGCCCCGTCATCCTTCTAGGGAAGCTTATAGACCCCTCCAAGAGCATCTATATAGCCGTCGGTATCGAGAAGGCCTATACCCAGGAAGAGATAGAGGCTCTAAATAGCTATATGTCCAGGGGAGGCCACGTCATAATAGCAGATGATTTCGGGAACGCCAACTCACTGGCCCAGTTCTACGGGGTCACCTACTTCGGAGGTCAGCTCTTCGACGAGAGGTTCGACAAGGACGTGAACTACACCCTAGTAAATGCCAGGCTCGGTTCCGATATCTACGACCTCGATGGTGTAAACAACAACATCTGGACCCCGGGACATCCCTATAATGACGGCGTCTGGGACGATGACCAGGATGCCGACGGAAAGATAGACGAGGATGACAATACTGGAAGCTCGAAGAACTACGATGACGACAGGGACAACAGCAAGCTCAAGAAGGACCTCTGGGACAATGATAATGATGGTATCGTCGATGAGGAGAACGAGGGAATAGACGAGGATCCCATAGATGATGATGTTGTCTTCATGGGCCCTAACGGGGATTCGAACGTTATGTGGTATGGCCACAAGAACGTTGACCTTGAAAGGCTCGACGGGATAGACAACGATGGGGACCAGATAATAGACGAGGACCTGATGACCTACGAGCTCATAACATACAAGCCCACCGGTCTATCATCCTCGGTCAATCCCTGGGTCTGGGCCACCGGGACCTCGAAATCCTTCATAGACATGGACAACAATCGCATCCTGTCCATCCCCAGCGGCAACTTGAAGGGCAAGAACGCGGACGAGATATCCTCCATAGGGAACGAGATCCAGATCTGTGTCGAACTTCCCATCGCAGATGACGGCACGGGTGCGGTCGATGTGATATCCGGTGAGTCGAAGGAGACCTTCAAGAAAGCTGATGGTTCTCCCTCCAAGTACAGGGTCGGGAATAAGAACCAGGAATCCGACAAGGTCCTGACGGAGCTCGGGTCCATAGTCTTCCTATCAGAACCATCCATCTTCATGAAGGACCTATACGAGCTCAACCATATATCCTACGACGTGAACCTCCCTGATGACCCCCAGGGCAACAATGAGGATGATGACGGCGATGGCCAGATAGACGAGGACAGGGAGATACTGCGTGAGGTCGGACAGGTGAGCGACGAGGACCAGAGGGACGCGAACAATCTGGCCGATAACATGGACGATTACTGGTCGCAGGCCGAGGTGGACGCATTCCCGTGGCTCTCGCAGAGCATGGTCGGCAAACCAAAGCTGGACTATGATAACAGGCAGTTCCTCATGGACCTGGTCCATCACCTCTGTCCGGCTAGTGAAGGGGAGACCAATCTTGTCCTCATAGATGAATCCAGGCACATGACCGATAAGCATATCCTCGTTCCGGTCTACAAGACCTTCGAGGTCACCGGTTTCCTCACCTCGAGCCCCTACTATGCTTATCCGATAATAATCTCATTGGGATTCCTGTTGATATTCTCCACCCTAATGGTGAGGGACAAGGAGAGCTGGGTACACAACTTCGATATAAGCGAACTTGTGCCCAGGAAGGGGGTCCCAGTCGACAACAAGCTCCAGACGACCAAACTGAGGCTGGCGATGAGAGAGAAGGTGCGCCTGCTCAGGGGTCTTTCACCGGAGGAGTTCTCCTCCCTTAACGAGAGGACCATTATCTCAAGCGTGAAGGACCCGGACCTCATTGAGCTCCTGCAGAGCCAGGATAGGATCTATTCGCCTCAAGAGGTCCAGAGGTTGATGGAGAAGATCAAGAAGATCCAGAATATCTAAAAAAAAAGGATGGAGAAAAACATAGGTGATGAGAGATGACACCGGATGGAACCCAAACAGCACCGCAGGCACCGGGGGCCCCTCCAAAGGGACCTGCCCCGCAGATACCTCCCCGACCGGCCGCGGCACCAGCTGCCCCACAGACAGCTACCGCACCGAAGAAGCCCACCGGGACCTCACCCGAGGTCCAGAGGGCCATAAAGGGAGTGTCGGCGACCTCCACCGCGCTCATAGGCGAGGTGGAGAAGGCCATCATAGGGAAACGGAACGTACTCGAGCACGTTCTGCTATCTATCCTGGCCGATGGGCATATCCTCTTCGAAGATTTCCCCGGGACAGCGAAGTCGCTGATGGTCATGACCTTCGCCGATGCCCTGGGTTGCAAGTACAGGCGTATACAGTTCACGCCTGACCTGCTTCCCACGGACATCACGGGGACATACATCTACGACGAGAAGGACAATGAGTTCAAATTCCGGCCTGGACCGATATTCGCCAATATCATCCTGGCCGATGAGATAAACAGGGCACCTCCCAAGACCCAGGCCGCCATGCTGGAGGCCATGCAGGAGAGGCAGGTGTCCATCGAGGGTGTAACGCACAGGCTGCCCAAACCCTTCCTTGTGATGGCAACACAGAACCCCATCGAGCAGGAAGGTACCTACCCCCTCCCCGAGGCCCAGGTGGACAGGTTCATGCAGAAGATGTCCATGGGCTATCCCTCAAGAGAGGACGAGAGGGAGATACTCATCCGCAGGATGAGGAGGGGCAAGGACAAGGTGGACATCAATGTGATAACCTCCCCCGAGAAGATCATCGCGATGCAGCAGGTGGTCGAGAAGGTCCACATGGACCCCGCTCTTCTCACCTACATCGTCGAGGTCGTCTACAGGACGAGAGAGGACCCTAGGGTGGTCGTTGGTGCGTCACCAAGAGGTTCCTTGGCCCTTTTCAAGCTCTCTAGGGCAAGGGCTGTCCTGCAGGGAAGGGACTTCATCACGCCCGATGATGTCAAGGCCATTGCTATGCCCGCCCTGGCCCACAGGATCATCCTTAAGCCCGAACCGAGGATAAGGGGTGTCCTGGCCCAGGATATCATAAACAAGATCCTTGCAGAGGTACCTGTACCTGCCGTGTGATGAGGCATAGGACCCTGCCTCGAGAAAGGGTCCGATAGAGTGGTGTGAACATGTGGACAAAGAAAGCGGCTTCAATAGTGAGCATGGCGGTGCTTATGGCACTGCTAGGTCTGGCAACACGCAACCTGCTGCTGGTCCTTATATCGTTGGCCGCACTCGTCTACACGACGGTCAGCCTGTTCGCCAACACCTCCACCAGGTTGACGGCGGACAGGGAGATGTCCCAGGAGAAGATATTCGAGGATGGGACCCTCAAGGTCGAGCTGAGGATACTCAACCAGGGAGGCAAGACTGGCTTCCTGGAGGTCAGGGACAGGCTTCCCAGGACCGTTCAGCTCAAGGAGGGGACCAACTACACCTATCTCAACCTCAACCCCAAGGGAGCGACACGGTTGAAATATACCGTGAAATGCCCCCTGAAGGGCGTTTACAAGATAGGCCCCATCACCCTGAGGACGCACGACCCCTTCAACATGTTCTACAAGGAGAAGACGGTCGCCTTCGAGTCCGACCTGACGGTGTTCCCGCAGGTGAGGGACGTCAAGGAGCTTTACATCAAGTCCAAACAACCCAAGATGTACCCGGGGGAGATGAAGGTCAAGATGCCCGGGCCAGGCTCCGAGTTCTTCGCCATAAGGGACTACATGCCCGGGGACCCGTTCAGGGACATCAACTGGAAGGCGTACGCTTCCACGGGGAAGCTCCTTGTCAACGAACATGAGAGGCTGTCCGTTTCCGATGTGACGATTGTGTTCGACTCAAGGTCAGCATCGAGGTACGGCATGGATTCCGACTATGCCAACCTCTACGGTGCACGTGCGGCGGCCACTCTGGCGAACTTCTTCCTGAAGAGGAGGGATTCGATCCAGATGGTCGTCTATTCGGACAAGGTGCTCACCATCAAGAAAGGTACCGGACAGAAGCAGCTGTTCGAGCTCCTCACTGCCTTGGCCGGCGCGGAGCCCAAGGGCGATATCCCGCTCTCGGGCATCGTCGAAGTGGCCATCCCCTACATGCCGAGGCACTCCCCAGTGGTGGTGATATCCAACCTGGAGGAGGACGACTCCATAAGGAAGGCAGTGAGCATGATGAGGATGCTCGAGTTCGATGTGACCATAATCTCCCCCAACTCACTGGAGTTCGAGATAATGGCCAAGCAGAAGAAGGGTGAGAAGATCAACACCCTGGCCTACGATATCCTTAGGCTGGACCGGGAGATCCTCATGCAGGAGCTCAGAGGCTACGGGGTAAAGGTCCTTGATTGGAAACCAGCGACCCCGCTGACCCAGATCCTGTTGGAGGCGAGGAACTACTGAGGTGAGATGAGAATGGCTGAACATCAAGATACGTTCGAAGACCTTGTCCCCTTCGAGATAGGTCTGCAGTCAGGGGAGACGGTGCTCATGTGGGCGCTGGGCTCATTCTTCTGGCTGCTCACCTTCGTCTTCATGGGGATGTCGGTCGAATGGCAGCTGAACATATTCGGCATCATCACCTTTGTACTGGGAGGGATACTCATGCTGTCTTCCCAGTTCGTGACAAGGTACAATCCGTTGAAGACGACAAGGGTCCCGGTGACGGGGATAATCCTTTGGTTCGAGGTGGTGTTCCTATCCTTCTTCGTTCTCTTGGAAGGATGGAAGACCTATCTTGATACCAGTCCGGTCTTCTTCATAATAGGCTATCTTGTCATGACGCTGCTCCTCACGGCTCTCCTCTTCGCTTCGAACTTCCTCACAATAAGCCCGATAAAGGTCCTTAACTGGATGAGCCTGGACATGGTCGGCCTCCTCTATACGGGTGGGCTCATATCCATGCTCATCGGAATAACCTACATTGGGTTCAACAACACAACGCTCCTCTGGATAGATAAGCTCAACGTGGCTGACTGGGCATGGCTTTTCCTCTTCTCGATATCGTTCTTGTTCATGCTCGAGCTCAACGACGGGGCCCACCGCTTCAACGAGATAATCAGGTACGCAAAGAAGAGAGCGACCGGTGAGTTCTCTCTTACCCCGGTGATCAACAACTATTACATCATGGGTTTCATCCTCATGCTGATCATAGGGGTCTCCATCCTTGTCGTCCTGATACTCAATTTCTTCCTTAGGTGGGTCTCTGACTTCCTGAGCGAACAGCTGGCAGCAAGTGTGATGGTCAATTCCATCTACTCCGTCGTCTTCACCATAGCGCTTGTGTTCATACCGCTGTGGATAGTCCTCATTATTTGGACGGAGTACAGGGCCAGGAAGGAGGTTCTGGAAGAGGAAGAGATCAGGAAACAGTCCCAGAAGTCTACCAGACCCGGCATTGCCTGAGACCTTTTTTCACAGGCAATGCCGTTTTTTATTTTTTTTCTCTCAATCTTTAAATCAGCGTCCAGCATTAGGTCCGACCTGTGAGAATGCTCCTTTCGGACCCAGGCCATCACAAGCTCAGGACAGCGGTCCTAGTACTCGCCATAGCCGCATCGGTATCGCTTTCCGCAGTTCTCTCCTCATTGAGCCTGGGTCTGAGCGGCTCCACGAGGTCCTCCCTGGACATGGTCAGGTCCGATGTATATGTCGTACCCAAGGACCTGAACCCGCTCCTTATGGACCTTCAGAGGTTCGACCAGGGCCATAGGGTCATAGAGGAGCTTTTCGCATCTCCCTACCCGCCGGATAACGCCGCACCCCGGTTAAGCGATACCCTGTTCATGACCATAGGGAACGGTGCCTTGGAGGAGGTATTGGTCACGGGTATCGATCCCTTGACCGAACCCTTTTTCGGACAGTTCAGGATAGTTAACGGCAATTGGTTCACCACCCTGGACGACAGGGTCCATGATAGCTACAAGGTCAACGGTTCGGCAGATGCGGCATCCTTCTCTCACGAGCTCTTGATATCCGAGAGGCTCTCCAGAGAGGAGGGATTGGCCCCGGGTGATAAGTTGACCCTCCTTCCATCCGTGAGCGCGCCGGATCCGCAAGTTCACATCATAACCGGAACGTTCGTGAACGAGCTCTCAAGGCTCGATCGGAGCATCATCATAAAACTGGGAGAGCTACAGTACTCAAGGGGAGGCCTCAAACGGGACAGCATGACGGAGGTCCTGCTTTCGTTCAGCGATAGGGGAACGGAGGAGGGGGCTCTCAGATGGGCGTCCTCGGATGATTTCTTGTTCAGGGACATAGTGGACCTAGCACCCAAGGACGATATACTGTCGGAGGTAAGGGAGTTCACGGCCTTGGTCGATGCTTTCTCCGCGATAGTGGTCATTTCGACGGCCATGGTCTGTCTATTCTTCACCACCACCCTCTTCTCCATCTCCGCAAAGAGACAAGCACGGGTCATTGCCACGGTCAGGGCAATAGGCATCCCGATGACAAGGATGTTATCTATGATCATCTCGGAATCTGTGGCATATTTTGCGGCCGGGACCGTTCTGGGGATCGCGGTCTCGTTAGTTCTCGTCAGGGTCCTTGACGGGATCATGGTCGATAGGTTGCAGGTCCTTCCATCATCCTTCCACCTCTTCGTTCTTGACCCCCTCCTCTTGCTGGGAATATTGGTTTCTGCCCTCTTCCTCTCGCTCCTTTCGGGCTTAGTGCCCGCCATGATCTCTTCGATGATGACACCGAACAGGGAGCTCCAGGGGGGATCGGATTGATAGGCCGGAGGTTCATGAAGAGATGGAAAAGGAACCTCCTCACCGTCCTTGCTCTGTCCATTTCGTTCCTAATGGTGCTCTCTCTATCCTCGCTTTCGAGAGGTATGGACCGGGCGGCAGCTGGGGCGAGCGGTAGTACCCCTCGGGACATCGTGATAGCATCCAGCGGCTACGCCCCTTCGATAGAGGGAGCCCATTCAAAGAGCTTGGGGCTGTTATCGGATACAAGGAACGTGACAGCAGCGATGCCGGTCCTCACCCTCATCGGTCGCTTGGGGTTCCCGACCTCTGACCTCAAGGCCTCACTCAGAGGGGCATCGCCGTCACCTTTGAAGGTATGCGACGGGAGTTATTTTTCGGAGAGCACTGGCATGGTCGGACTGGTCCCGGGGCTTGCCAGGTCGTTCATCAGGGACGGCTCCCTGGTCATAAGGTCAGAAAGGATGGGTCTGGAGGGGTATTTCGAGGAGGATGGCTCTCCCTTCCATGATTCCAATTACACGACGGGCTGGACCGGAGAGCTGATGGTGGATGAGACATTGGTCAGGTCCCATTCACTTGAGATAGGGGACCCGGTACTTTACATCTCACCTGACGGTAGGGTGCTGGACGCGTTCAGGCTGAAGGGGCTTCTGAAGACCTCTCTGCTCGGTGGGGGTCTGACATCCCAGCTCCTCGGGGGCGTGGCACTGGCCCATCTGGGAGAATTGCAGTTCCTTGAGGGGTACGGCCCCAGGAACGGAAGCGGCCCTGGGCGAGAGGACCTGTGCAGCGCGATCTATCTTGACCTCACAGAAGAGAGCTCCTCCCGTGACCCCATGGAAATGTTCAGGTCAGGTCTCAGGGAGAGGTTCCCAGGGCACAAGGTGGTATCATCCGAGGGGCGGATATACCGTCTGGAGGAGGAGGTTCTCATCCTCACCGTTTTCTCTATAGGCGTTGGGGTGACCGCACTGCTTATCGGGGGCCTGTTCCTGAGCGCTATAATGGTCATGGACGTGGAGGACCGCTCCAGGGACATATCCATCATGAGGGCCATAGGCATCTCCAGGATGAGGATATACCTTGAGGTCCTCAGGGATTCACTGGTCCTTTCCTTCCTCGGTATCCTGCTTGGAGCTTCAGGGGGACGGCTCCTGCTCGACGGCCTTGATAGCTATATGAAGGACCTTTACGGTCTGAACATCGACTTCTTCGTGATGGACGGTAACTGGGTCATTCTGACAGCATTTTCCATGGTCGTCTTCGTCACTATCTTTTCGCTGGTCCCAGGGATGCGCGCGGCCATGATGGGGCCCGGGAAGGAATGGAACGGTGCAAAGGGCAGGTAATATATCACCGGATGCGTTATCAAGGAATAGTGGACCATCGGAACGGTCCTGAGGGGGGCGCGGCCCAAGTGAAGGCAGAGCTGAGGAAGGTGTCCAAGGAGTACAGGTCGGGCAGTACTACCGTCCATGCACTCCGTGGCATCGACCTCACGGTCAAGAACGGTGATTTCCTGGCATTGATGGGACCATCGGGCTCGGGAAAGACGACCCTCCTCAACATCATAGGTGCGTTGGATAGGCCGACCAGCGGTAAGATCATGCTGGACGGTGAGGATATAGGGACTATGTGCGAATGGAAGCGTTCCGGTCTCAGGCTCAGGAAGATAGGTTTCATCTTCCAGGAGTTCAACCTCGTTCCCTCAATGACCGCCCTGGAGAACGTCAGGCTCCCCCTCAGCGGGGCTAAGCCTTTCGACAGCGGCAACAGGGCAAGGGCCCAGGGGCTCCTTGGAAGGGTGGGGCTTGAGGACAAGGCCAGAAGGTATCCCTCCCAGCTTTCTGGCGGCGAGCAGCAAAGGGTAGCCATAGCAAGGAGCCTTGCCAACGACCCCCCGCTCATACTGGCGGACGAACCCACGGGCGAGCTGGATTCGGAGAGTTCCGCAAGGATAATGGACATCCTGAGGGACCTTAACATCAAAGAGGGCAGGACCATAGTGCTGGTCACACATGATCCCGAGGTCTCAAAGCGGGCAAGGAGGATAGTTAAGGTCAGGGATGGGAGGCTCTCCTCATGATGCCCGATATCGGGTCCAGACCACAGAGGCGGACCATCAATCACGCTAAAGTTAATATTGTAGGAAAAACCAATCCAATACCTTTATATAAAAAATACCCGAACCCTTCCATCAGAAGGTAATGGTACGTTATCATGTCCGTTGCCTCAGATAATAGGGGTGTCCATATGAACAGGTCCAAGATCGCAGGGTCAGCCATGACGATGTTCTTTACGGTATTTGTGATGGTTCTTCTGTTGGGAGCTCCGTCCTTGGTATTCGGTGACGGAGGTCAGGAAGGACCCTCCAGGGACTCGGTCCCTACAGCCCAGTCCCAGTTCATGGGAGTGGTCGATCTCGCATCGCAGGTCATGGAACAGTATATCGTTGGCCAGGATAAGGACAATGGCGCAGGGTACGCCCTGATCTCCGCGGACCTGAACGGGGACAGGATGGACGACCTTGTCGTGTCCGCCCCTGGATTCAACGGGACGAGGGGGCAGGTCTTCATCTTCTTCGGCGGCAACATAGAGAGGGCAATGGACCTCAGGGATGCCGATGTGAAGATAGAAGGGCAGGAGGAGAACGAGTTCTTCGGCCTCAACCTAGCAACGGGGGATGTGAACGGGGACGGGTTCAACGACCTTCTGGTCAGCGGATACCTTGATCATTACACCTATCCTACCGCTCCCAAGAGGGTGCACCCTATGGTCAGCCTCTTCATGGGGGAGGCCAGTTGGAATTACAGGCTCCTTTCGACGAACGCCGATACCAATTTCATAGGTCCGTCCAAGACGGCTGCTTTCGGTTGGGACATAGAGATAGGGAACATAAACAATGACGATTACGACGATATAGTCATATCCGATGTTTACCAGGGGCCGTCCCATTCCGCCGGTTCCGTCTATATCTATGAAGGGCGTCTCCTGTTCCAGCCGATATATAATGCCTCTTTGGGCCAGTACGACCACAGGATATACACTTCCTACGATGACTACGATGGAGGATATGGTTATTGGGGACTGGCCTCATCGGACCTTGATATGGCCGATATAAACGACGACGATTTCATGGACATCATCATAGGCTCCGATATGATGAACTCGAACGGGATGGGCTCCGGAGAGGTGGAGGTCGTCTTTGGTGGAACTGGCCTCCCCAAGGAGATAGATCTGGAATATTATACCTATGCCAGGATAGTTTCCTATGTGGATTATGGATTGGGCCAGGTAACCCACGCTGATTGGAACGGGGACGGGGTACAGGACCTGATAGTCTCCGCCCCTTACGGATTCTACGACCACAAAGGTGGGATATTCGTGTTCCATGGGAGTGTACTCTTCCCCGCAGGCGATACATATCTCATAGACTACGATTTCCTTGTTAGAGGCCCGAGCGCATACTGGGGTTTCGGTGTGCTCGGTATCCCCGATGTGGACACGGACGGCAGGGACGACCTGGTCATCTTCTCGGAAAGGGGTAAGGCCAACGATAACATAGGATGCTTTTACATCCTCCACTCGACCGAGACTACGTCCCTGAGCGATAACGTCTTCTACATGCAGTTCGAACAACCTGATTTCCTGATGCACGGGGCAGAGAAGGACTCCGGTTTCGGTTACTATCAGCTGGACAACTTCGCGATCATGGACTTCAACGGGGATGGGACCGATGAGATCATCGTTGGGGCCCCTATGGGCAACTTCGAGGGTTACCCTGTGGACGTCGGTGTGGTCTTCTTCTTCTATCAGGTCCGCTCCGTCCTTGCCATAGAGATGTTCGAACTCATTGATGGCGATGGTCCAGGTGGTTCCATACTCGGGGCCGGGAAACCATATCATATCTCCGGCTACGCCTACAATACCTGGGGTATCCAGGACTTCAGGCAGTTCGATGTGAACTTCATCTTCCATGGGCCCTCCGTCGAGGGCAGGATGGTCATCCTCGCCTGGGACCGCGGTCTGATGAAGATGACGGAGAAGAGCGATCTGTACAGCTATATGGAGGTCATCTCGAGCTCCGTCGTAGTGGTTGGAGCGACGGGCATGTCTATAGAGATCGAGTTCATGTTCAATCCCGTCATAACCACGGAGGAGATGGTGGACATGTCTGTGACCGTTCTAGGTGGGAGGGACCTCTCGTCCTCCCTCTCCAAACCCTCCCTTTTCAAGGTGGAGCCCGATGTGGACTTCTACGGTACCATGCAGGTGATGTCCGAGTTCAACGGTCTCCTGACAAAGGGGTCGTATGTCAAGGCCAACGAGAAGATAGAGATAACCGGTATAAAACCGGTCTATCAGGGAACGATGGTCTCCCCTCCCAATAGCTACTACAAGATCAAGATGACGGATTCTGTCGGGAACGTCTTCGTCAACTCATCGACCTCTGGCAGGGACATATACTTCACCTTCAGGACAAGGGAGGTCCCGGGCAGGGAGGATTTCAACCTATCCTTCATAGACCTATACGCAGAGGCGGACAACGCTGCGGGCGTGGTCAGCTTTTTCTATTTGGTCGATACCGATATGCCAGAACCACCAAATGAGGTCATTGCCAGGGCAGATTCCGACATAGACACCCTGACTGGGTATGATAATGACCCCGAGGTCTTCATAACCTGGCTTCCAGCGTTCGACCCGACCTCAGAGGTTGTAGGGTATATGTACAGCACAGAGGACGGCGGCGGGACCGGAATGGGGACGTTCACCTCAAGGACGACCCTGCGCTACACCCTCCCACAGGCAGGATGGAACACCGTCTATCTCTGGAGCGTGGATTCGGCCCATAACTACGGTCCTTCCACAATGGTCAACATCTATTATGACATGGAAGCCCCCATTTTCGGTGTTCCCAACCCGGCTCCAGACAGCTGGGTCAACACGAACACCGTGAACTACGAGATCACCCTAAAGGACCAGGACGGGTCCGGAGTGAGGGGTACATCCATCGAGTATTCCTCTTCCTATGACGGAGGCCAGTCCTTCACTGCCTGGGAACCGACCGGTATCAGAAGGGAGGGTGAGCAGGTCACGGTGAAGCTCCTCATAAACTTCAGGGAGGGTGAGGACAACCTGCTAAGGTGGAGGGCCAAGGACATCGCCGGGAACGGTTATGTCGTGTCGGACACGTTCCGCGTGAAGGTGGACACGGTCCCGCTGTCGTACAAGCTTCCCACCCCTGAGGAGCCTGTGACCGATAGCTATGTGGTCTGCGGGATCACTCTGAACGATGTGGGCTCCGGGATAGATGCCAGCACGATAGAGTACACGGTATCCCACAACGGTGTTTCGAACTACGGCCCCTGGGAGACATTGGACATAAGCGGTGCTTACGAGACGATAACGGCCAATACCCCTGCAATCTATTTCGAGAAGAACAGCGTGAACTACATCAAGTGGAGGGCCAGGGATATCGCCGGTAACGGCTATACATATTCGTTCGACATACCCGTCGAGATATTGCCTGAAAAGGTCAACAACAGGCCGGTACCAATAATTACGAGCCCTGATCCGACGAAGACCTATACGAATACGGAGGCTGTCAGGTTCGACGGCTCAACAAGCAGGGACCCCGATAATGATGGTCTGAAGTACCTCTGGTATTCCGATATCCAGGGCTATCTCGGGACCGATCCGGTCATAGAGAAGGTCCTGCAGGTCGGATACCATACCGTTACACTGCACATTTTCGATGGCGTCGATAACGAATCCATCGCCATGAACGTCCAGGTCAGGCCTGATATCAGGTCCATTGACACTGATAGGGACAGCATTCCAGACTTCCAGGACGATGACGACGACAACGATGGTCTGCTGGACATCCAGGAGGACGTCAACAAGAACGGCCTCATAGACGGGAACGAGACCGACCCCAAGAACTCGGACACCGATGGCGACGGCGTGAACGACCTCAAGGACCCTGCACCGCTGGACCCGACGATAGTTGATACTGAGAAGGAAGATACCCTGCCTTGGTGGCTCCCGCTCCTCATAGTCCTCTTCATAATAGTGGCCATGATAGTGATAGGACTTCTCCTGGTCCTGAAACAGAGAACGGACAAGGAGACCATCAATGCCAGGAGGAGCCTGAGGCGCACAAGGAGGAACCTGCGCAGGTTCGAGGTCCTCACCGGTGTACCAACGAACGACCTGCCTGCGATAGAGGCCGTCCAGTGGGCGCTCCCTGGCGTCATAAACGAGGCATCCGGATTCGTCCTGGAACCGCCTACGTCCGATGATATGCTGCCGCCCTCGCCCGAGGATGAGGTCAAGGGAGCGGACGAACCGGAGAAGCCGGAGCTAAAGGACATGGAGGTCCCGGCACCTGCCCCGATACCCGATGCACCCAAGCAGCCGGAGGCACCCAAGGCCGAAGAGAGGAAGAAGGTCGATGGGAAGTCGAAGAACTGCTCCCTCTGCGGGTCAGAGGTCATAATACCCGAGGGCGCAACCTCGGCGGAATGCCCGCTATGCGGCGAGATGATAAAGCTCTGAGACCAGTTAGATCTTACCTTGTAAAGGACGGGAATGTGGGGGGACGGGGCCCGAAGAGCAGGGCCCCGCATTTTTTCTTTT
>JBFYMY010000194.1:0-3421 GCA_041304645.1 Thermoplasmatales archaeon | reverse complement strand
GCACATTGCGGAGGAATGACTTATTATTGAATGGAATGCAATTACATCTTTGTGGTCTGTACAGCCTTATTCTTATTATTTTAAAGAAAGATGCGAATTATGGAACGAGAGGGACGGGTCTGGAAGTAGCAGCTATTGATCCTTCGGAAAATGAAATGAATGAAGGACCGCCGCTGGTTGATGGAGATATCGGGACAGAAATGAACGATGAGTGAAATATAGATGAACAATAATTGAGGAGCCCTCTCCCGCCTCCTTTATCTATCCGGGGGTTGATACCATCGTCATGCGTCCAAGGAAAAGGAACATCCTCCTCGGTTCCATCCTCGTTCTGCTGGTCCTCTTATCGGTCCCGGGCCTCTACCTCGTCCTTAAGCATTTCCTTTTCAGGGAGCCGGTCCTCAAGATGCCCCCTAAGGCCGATGTCAAGGTCCTCTTCCTCCATCACTCCACAGGGAAGAACATCTGGGACGGCGGGGTCCCGGAGCATTTCAAGGAGCACTATAAGCTCTCAGGGAAGGACTACGCCATCGTGGAGCAGGCGTTCCCCAAGTCCTCGCCCTACGGGTGGCACAACTACCCCTACGATCACTACAATATCTGGGTTAAGCACGCCGGGAAGGACCCCTACATGAGGGAACCGACGCTCGAGATGATTACGGAACACTACGATGTCGTGGTGTTCAAGCACTGCTTCCCCGTGAGCGATATCCTGCCGGATACGGGGAGCCCAGATATCAATTCACCCGAGAAGAAGCTTGAGAACTACAAACCTCAGTACCTGGCGCTCAAACAGAAATTATCCGAGTTCCCTGACACCAAGTTCATAGTATGGACGGGAGCGGCTCTCGTAGAGAATTCGACATCGGAGGGCAATGCCCAGAGGGCGAAGGAGTTCTTCGATTGGGTCAAGAACGTATGGGACGACCCAGGCGACAATGTCTTCATCTGGGACCTCTGGACCATCGAGACGGGAGGGGGGATCTACATGAAGGAGGACAAAGCGGTATCCGGGACTGACTCCCATCCGAACAGCGAATTCTCAGAGAGGGCAGCTCTCCTTTTCTTCAGAAGGGCCATCGATGTCATAGAGGGACGCGGGGACTCGGGGAACATCACCGGGGAATGAAAGGGTAGCTGACCTTTTCACGGTCCTGCGTGCATCATCTCCCATTCGACCTCGTAGTCCTCGGTCGCTGAGAGCTGCTCCTGCTCGAGCTCAAGGATCCTGTAATGCCCCATCTCCATCGATGATAGGTAGTGCATGGTCCTCTTCTTGTCCTCGTCCTCCAATTTCTCGGAAAGGAATGCGTAGAACTCGGATGCCGCCTTCTCTGCGGCCATTGCCTGCAGCATCACATCGCTGACCATGACATGCTTCCCGGAAACCCTGACCTCCGGGAGCGGGACCGGGGACCTGACAGGGAGGGAGATATCGTACTCGTTGAACAATTCCCTGTAGAGCCCCTCCAGGAACTCCTTGTGCTTCCTCTCCTCGGAAGCAAGGAAGAGGAGCCGGTCCTTGAGGAAGGCATTTGCCACCTTCTCCGAGAGCTGGGTGTACACCATATTGCTCTCGATCTCGCTCTTTATCGCCGTCAGCAGCAGGTCCTTCATCGAATAACGTTCCAGGTCCATGTTCTCACCTCATAAATCTAGAATATCCTGACCTATGCGTATAATCAATGCTGTCTCACATATCGACGGTATCAGTCACTGCCCCTCTTGCCGAGCTGGTGGTCCAGCTGGAACAATGCCCCTGTGGAATCCTTTATCTTTTTTAGGTTTTCCACTATCTCAGTGGCGTGCTCCTCCTCTTCGACCTGCTCCGTGACGAACCACTGGAGCATTATCTCCGTTGCATTGTCCTTATCCTTCCTGGCAAGGTCAATGAGGAGGTCTATCCTCGCGGTGATATGCTGCTCGTGCTTGAGCGCGGCGGAGAAGGCATCAAGGGGTGACTTGTAGGAGAAAGGCGGTTCCTGGATGGCATGGAACCTTACCCTCCCTCCCCTTGCGTTTATATGATCATAGAACTTCTTGGCGTGAAGTTGCTCCTCACCTGTCTGCTTCTCCATCCATTGGGCCATGCCCTTCCAACCCTCGCTTTCGAAATATGCCGCCATGGCCTGATATATGTAGGCCGAGGCCAGCTCCTCGTTTATCTGCTTGTTGAGTTCTTCCAGCATCTTTTTTCCTAGCATAATAATACCTTCTGTGCTGCCTAGCTTGCATCTTACTTATAACTTTCCCTTAATCATTCAGCCTCTTTGAACATCTCCTTCCCCTTTCCGCAAGCTGGACAGCGCCAGCCTTCTGGCAGTTTGGAGAAGGGAGTACCAGGCACAATTCCTGGGAACTTGTCCCCTGAGGCCGGGTCATAGATATACTGGCAGGATGAGCATCTGTACCGCATCTTTTCCTTCGCTCTGTCCGCCCAACCGTCGTAGGTGGGAGCGTACTGTGAGGCCCTGCCGCCCTTCACGTCACGGTAATGCGAATATGTCAGTGGCTCCCCCTCCTCCAGAAGTTCGGTCCCGACGACCTCGCCTATGAAGATGGTGTGGGTTCCGACATCGAAATGGTCAAGGAGCTTCAGCTCGACATATCCAAGGGCATGGTCAAGGACTATAGGGGCCCCTGAGGCCCCCACCTTGAACTTTGTGTCCTGGAACTTGTCCAATTCCCTTCCGCTCTTGAACCCCCACTTCCCAATGAACTTCAGCGGTGTGTCCTTCTTCAGTATGGATATGGAGAATACCCCGCTCTTCATGATATGCTCATGCGTCAGGCTGTTCCTGCTCACGAAAACGGATATGCATGGTGGTTGCGCCGTGACCTGGGTGGCAGTGTTTATGATGAGTCCGTTGAACCTGTCCCCATCCCTTGAGGCGACTATGTACATCCCGTATGTTACCTTGAAGAGGGCTGCCTCCTCCATTTTCCTACCTCCGGACCGTGGTGTCGTTTGATGCAATAGGGTTTATTTATTGATGACTGTCCACCGATGATGGTGATTTAATCCTTTCCCCTTATCCTTCGGACCTCATCCCATCAATGGTCCGATCTTCGAACAGACGGCTTCCAGGAGCGCTCGGTCCCAATCGTCGAAGGGGTCAATGACATGGGAATCTATGTCAAGCTCACCTCGGACCCTATCCCCCCTCATGATAGGGACCACTATCTCCGACCTGACGTCGGGGCTGCATGAGAGGTAGTTCCCCTCCTTCAGGACATCGGGGGCCAAAAAGAGCATACCTGTCGCAGCTGCCTGTCCGCAGATGCCCTTGCCGAACGGTATCCTCACATGCTCTGTCGGTGCGCCCACGAACGGACCTAATACCAGCTCCCCCTCCTTCTCCGGGTCCACGAGATAGAAGCCGACCCACCCATAATAGGGAACGGTCTCTGCTAGCAGCAT
>JBFYMY010000193.1:0-4193 GCA_041304645.1 Thermoplasmatales archaeon | reverse complement strand
CTGAACACCCTGTCGTCCATCTGCCTGTGGCAGAAGGATTGGACGTAATGAACGAGCCCAGAAAGATCCCTTCTATCGATCTCCCTGTTGATATCATCCACCCTGAGCTGGATATCGTAGGGATATGTGTATTCGAGATACCTGTCCACCCAGTCCTTCCCGGAAGGCATGGTGAACTGCCTCTGGACCTCGAAGAACACGGTCCTCCCACCAAGCGTCTCGAGCCGGGGGAAAAGATCGGTGATGATAGGAGGAACTCCTATGTAACCCAATCTGATCCCATCCTCCTGAGGCTCTCTCTTCCTTTCGGATGATAGCAGGGCCTCAAGAGAACGCTCGTAAGATCCCGGGTCCGACCCCAGGTCGGAGCAGGAGACCTGTGCCAGATGGGATTCCTGAGCACTGATCCTCAGATGTTGGGACCTGAGCCTGTCCACCTCACGGGCAAGCTCTCTAATCTCCTCAAGCCTCACGGCCTTTCCAGCAGATGCTTCCATCGAGCATCCAAGGAAAGAGCAGAGCCTGTCCATTTCGTTAAGCAGCTCCCCTCTGTCCCTGTCTATGGGGTAGGAGAACCCGTGGACCTTCCTCCCGGTCCGGTTCAGGTCCTCGAGCAATGATTCCGAGTTGGAGCAGTCCCCTCTGACCACCCCAACGACCGCATCAACCTCGGATGAAACAGCATGAAGTCCCTTGATCCATGAACAGATATTGCGAGGGAAGCCCACCGCTTGCGCATCTTCCACAAGGTCACGGCTGGAAGCGTTCGCTATGAAGATGTTGTTGAGGTCCACAGGCGTCCTCCCCGAAGCAAGGAATGGCTCCAGGGGTACCGTCGTGGTGATGCCTATCCTTCTTTCACCTGCAAGAGCCATGGACGGCCTCGTATCCCAGGTCGAACGCTTTAAGATTTGCCTCGAGTGCCCTCTTCGGGACGGAAACGCTCACGGATTCGCGCATCTCCTCCCTGGTGAACGGAAGCACCCCGGTCCCCATTATGGCACCCAGCATGACTATGTTGGTGGTCTTATCGTTCCCTGCGAGCTTGGCCTTCTCCCTGGCAGAGAGATGATAGACGCACTGGGCCTTACCCCCGACCTCCTCAATGATCTCCTTCACGTCCGGATAGGGAGAACCACCGGAGCTGACGCTCACAGGCCTGATGGGGTCCTCGCTGAACACCACGACCGTCTCGCTGGTTATCTGTTCTCTGGCCCTATATATTTCAAGGGGTTCCATCCCGAGGAGTATGGTCATGTCGGATGCGAACGGGAGCGGGGAGACGGTCTTGCCAAGCCGAATGGTCGTCTGTACAACCCCGCCCCTTTGTGCCATCCCATGTATCTCGGATATGATTATGGCCAGGTCCTTCTTCATGGCCGCATTGCCTATTGCCTTCGAAACGGTCAGGGCTCCCTGTCCTCCGACGCCAACGATCTGGATGGTAAAAGCATCAGCATTCTTTCGCACCATTTCAATCACTCCCCTTCATAGGGCCCATGGCATGGAACGGGCAGATCTGCTCGCAGACCCCGCAGGACCAGCAGAGCTCGGGGTCTATGAAATGGTCCTTGCCGACCTTGTAGAAGGCCGGGCAGGCGAAGGTCTTGGTGCAGGCATCGCAGCGTTTGCACATGTCCTGATAGACCTCGTAGCGCTTCCTCTTGATGCTCCTCCTTGCAAGGTTCCTCTCAAGGAGCAGTGCGCAGGGTGATTTGGTTATGACGACCGCAACCCCATCGTAGGCCAGAGCTTCATCGAAGGCCTTCTGGGTCTCCTTGATGTTGAGCGGATTGACCGTCCGGATGAACTCCACCCCTACCCCTTTGCAGACCTTCTCTATGCTGATGGCCTTTGCCTCTTCGTTCATTCCGTTAAGGGGGAGGCCGGGATGGGGCTGGTGACCTGTCATGGCGGTCGCAGCATTGTCCATTATGTTCAGGACGAACCTGTGGCCGTTGTGAACAGCGCTAAGGAGCCCCGGGACCCCGGAGTGGAAGAAGGTGGAATCGCCTATGAAGCCTATAACGGGTTCATCGACCACCCGTGAGAGCCCTCCAGCGGTCCCAACGGAGCTACCCATACATACCATAAGGTCGCCAACACTGGTCGGTGGGGCTATACCAAGCGTGTAACAGCCAATATCGTTCGGGAAGACCGCCTTTCCCTTGGTTGCCCTCTTAACGGCAAAGAAAGTGGCCCTGTGCGGGCATCCCGCGCACATCACGGGAGGGCGAGGGGGTTCAGGTAAGGCCTTCCAGGACAATGTACCATGATCGGCCGTTTCGACCTTGTGGCCGGAGGCGCAAAGAGCCTCGGAAAGCCCCCTTAGAACGACATCGGGATTGTACTCCCCCGGTATGGGGAAGAAACCATCCCTCTTTCCAAGGATGGGGACTGGCAGGTCCCTTTCCTTGAGAACGGTCTTCACGCCCTCCTCGAGGAACGGTTCGCCCTCTTCGACGACGACAACGAGGTCGGAGCCCTGGCAGAACTCGGAGACCAGGTCCTCCGGCAGCGGATGTGTCATACCGAGCTTCAGCACCCTGGCCTCGACCTCCAGCTCGATATTGTCAAGTATCTCCATTATGTAATTGTAGGAGACACCCGAGGTGATGATGCCAAGCTTGGGTCCGCCCTTGGTGTTCTTCTCCCTTGCCGCTATGACCCTGTTCCATTCGGAGACCTCCGATAGGTCCCTGAGCTTTTCTAGGTTCTCCAGGACCACAAGGTGCCTTTTACGGGCATTCGCAGGGACCATCACGAACCTGGACGCATCCTTCTCGAAATGGAGCCTCCCGACCTGGGGCTTGATCTCTCCCAGTTCAATGACACCTCGGACGTGGTTCAACCTGGTGGTCGTCCTGAAGAGGATCGGCTCACCGTACTTCTCCGAGATCTCGAACCCAGAGAGCATCATCCTCTTCGCCTCGTCCGGGTTAGATGGTTCGAGCATGGGTACGTAGCCCATCTTGGCATAGTAGCGGTTGTCCTGTTCGTTCTGGGACGAGTGGGCCCCTGGATCGTCAGCCGAGAGTATTATGAAACCGCCCCTGACCCCCGAGTATGCAAGGGTCATGAAAGCGTCAGATGCGACATTCAGCCCCACATGTTTCATGAACACGAAAGCCCTGGCACCGGCCGCAGCGGCGGCCGCAGCGGTCTCGAAAGCGACCTTCTCGTTTATGGAGAACTCGAAGTACATGCCGGCATCCTTTGCGATCTCCTGCAGCGTGTTACCTATCTCCGATGATGGGGTCCCCGGGTAAGTGGCAGCAACCTTGACGCCCGCCTCTATCGCAGCCCTGACTATGGCCTCATTGCCAAGGACAAGCATCTTCTTTCCAGGCTCGTTCAGAAGTAGTTCTTTCACTGTTCTCACCTCATTGTCCGAAAGGGCCAAGTACTCAGCTGGGGGCTTTGCCCGCTTCCCTTGCGGCTGCCCTGGCCTGCGTCATCTTCTCCATCTCAAGGAGATCCTCGTACTTCATGTGGAGGTCCTTTTCCAGCTCCTTGATGAGGTCGTCCGGCAGATGCTTGAACCTTCCCTGTTTGAAGAGGTAGTCCTTGAGGGGGGTGGTCTGAGGTTTCATGGTCACCTTGTACACACCGTTCTCGCATTCAAGCAGATTGAAGGCCCTGCAGCTCACGGCCTCTTTCGTTATCTTGACGGTCAGCCCAGGCTCCATCTTCCATCCGGTGGGGCAGGGGGCCCAGATCTGGATGAACTTGGTCCCCTTGATGGAGAGCGCCTTCTTGACCTTCCTGATGAGGTCCTCAGGGTAGCCCACCGTCGCGGTCGCAACGTAAGGTATCCTATGAGCTATCATTATGGAGACCATATCCTTCTTCGGGGACTTCTCCCAGTCATCGGTCTCCCCGACGGGCGTGGTCGTGGTCCATGCGCCGATGGGTGTTGAGCCAGAGCGCTGGATACCGGTGTTCATGTAGGCCTCGTTATCGTACATGATGTAGAGGATGTCGTCGTTCCTGTCAGCGGCTCCCGAGAGGGCCTGGATGCCTATATCGGCCGTACCTCCGTCACCTGCGAACCCTATGACGTTGATATCCTTCTTTCCGAGTGCGTCCAGGGCGGCCCTGATGCCACCCGCCGACGCTCCGGTGGTCTCGAACGGGGTATATAGCTCCGGGACCTGAAGGCATGTATTGGGCCATACACCTGGCATGACCGC
>JBFYMY010000192.1:0-6951 GCA_041304645.1 Thermoplasmatales archaeon | reverse complement strand
TCGTGGGGCTGTTGTTCATCACCATCGTCTTGGTATTGATCAAGAAAAGATGATAACAAAGAACCGCGGTCACAGATGATGTCCATCTGGGTCCCTGCACCTTCTCAGTCCTATCCTTGTTGTCCATAGGTCCCCATTATTTCCGGACCAGGACCCATCATCAGGATACGATCCTTACAAGTGTCCTTCCTAGCTCCTCACCGAGATAGGATCGGACATTGAAAAAATTACTTATACTGGTCATTCCAGTCATTATTCCAGTTGATGTACCACAATGGGGGTTGTGTAATGGCCGATCCATCTGCCAATAAGGTCAAACTTAGAAAGAGCATAGTACTTGCGATCGTTTCTCTACTGGCCCTGACCATATTCCCGGTCCTTATGGCCGAGGGGGCAGATGATGAGATAGACCTTTCCTCTCCCGACGGCGGGGAGAGCATCATCTCCGGCTCGACATCGAGGATCAGATGGAGCATAAACAGGGCTGGGGGCTACATATCCATGGTCCTGTCCGTGGACGGTGGGGAGAGCTGGGATGGCATAGAGAGCATAGAGAACCACCCATCGCACGGTCAGGGTTGGTACGACTGGTTCGTCCCGCCGAACATCAACTCGACCGCATGCAGAATGAAGGTCATCTGGACCAGTTCCCTAACAGAGCCCTGGACGCTATACGGAGAAGATATCTCACAGGCCAATTTCACCATAGCTCCGGGCTTCCTCATAGTTTTCGACGAGTACCCCACAACGCTGTCCTATGCGAAATACCACCTCTTCACCTGGACCATGTTCGACCCTAACATGAGGGTGGACCACCTGAGGTTCACCTGGAGGCTGAACCTGGGTTCTGGGTACGGGGGCTGGGCCCCGCTGCCGGGGGACTATTCGAACTACGACCCCTCCATCGGTTGGATCTGGTGGATGCCCCCTTACTACGAGAGCGCCTTCGCCGAGGTTAGGGTAGAGGCCGTGGAGAAGACCAGCGGCGCCACGTTGGGCGTGGACATCACTGACACCATTACCATAGCCTCCCCGACCATCACGCTCCTCTACCCTGATGGGGGGGCGGTCCTGGTCGGAGGTTCGACCTGTACTATAGAATGGCGGACCTCTGCCGATCCGGAACATGTGATAGTGGACATCTGGGTCGAATATTCGACCAATGGAGGCACCTCATGGACCACCATAGCATGGTCCTATGACGATTACGAGGAGGATTGGACGGTCCCAACAAGCGTCGATTCCTCGAATGTGATAGTGAGGGTAACGGCGGAATGGGGAGAATGGTACTACCTTGATGATGATAGAAGCTCCACCCCGAACCGAATAATCTCGGACCCCAACACACTTACGGTATCCCTACTGCAGCCTAACCCTCCCGTCGACATGGGTGTGGTACTGGCATCGGACATGACCTACCTCATCGCTTGGACCACAACAGGCTCCAACACCGATATAGGGCATTTCAAGCTCTACTACTCGACGGATTCCGGTTCGAACTGGAACTTCATAATAATCGTGGCCACCGTCTCCGTCCGGTCCTTCACTTGGAACGTCCCCGAGGTCGATTCCTACACTGCACGTGTGAGGGTGGAGCTGGTTCCACAATCAGGGCCTTCCATCTTCGCCATGAGCAACCACGATTTCTGCATATTCGATACCATAGCCTACAACTGGCCACCTATAGCCATGGCCGGGCCGGACCAGACGGTGAACGAGGACGTACTGGTCCAGCTCGACGGTTCCGGTTCGTACGACCCGAACTATGAGACCTTGACCTACACATGGACCAAGGTCTCTCCGGCATCCATCGATGTGACGTTGCACAATCCCAGCACGGCACGTCCTTTCTTCACCATGTCTCTCAATTCCTACTCGGTCACTTTCGTCTTCGACCTCACCGTGAGCGATGGGATAGTGCATACCGATCCTATCCTCTACAACACGGACCGGGTCTCCATAAAGGTCCTGCCCAGGCCCCCGGTCATCACCAAGGTCCATCCGGACACCGGGTGGGTGGGCACTCCTTTGACAATAGAGGGGTCCGACCTCAAGAACGCCGAGATATTCATAGGCGGCGTTAACCTGGGACGGGTCCTCACCGATCCGATGCCCCCGCTCAATCCGGACCCTGACCACAGCTACACCTTCACTGTCCCATCAGCAATCCCTCACGGCAAGCACACCATCACCCTGAAGACTACGACCGTAGAGGTCACATCAACGGACCAGGTGGAGATATTCCCCGAACCGTTGTGGCAGTTCGAGAACGCCCCGGGCTTCCACAATCCTACCAAAAGCTCCCTCTCGTACCCCTGGACGCCATGGCATGAGGGCCGTTACAAGGACGCCTTCGGGGAGGACGTCTATCTGAAGCTGTGGATCTGCATCGGTCTTCCCATCTGGACCCCCTGGACCGGATGGTACTGTCTCGGTTACGAGATCGAGGAGCCCTTCGCCCCCGATCCGCTCGCAGCCATCTACTACGGAGCGGTGTTCTGGTGGATGGCCAGGAATGGCGAGTGCTTCGGTATGTCCACCACCGCATTGAGGCTCTACCACAACGAGATACAGCCGAATGACTACGGGTCCTATTACAATGCCAGGGACGTACCGAACAGCGGGGAGTTCGGTGAGCATGTGGACTACCAGCAGGGAGCCCAGATGTCCGCAGAGGTCCTGAACGCTTATCTTGGCAATTTCATCGGCGGGCTCGTACCCTCCTCCGAGTACACTGGGTTAGGCCTATGGGCCAATAATATCAAGAGCTCCATAGACTCGGGCGAGCTAGGCATCGCCACAATGGTCTGCGGGGGAGGCGCCCATGCGGTCGTCCCCTATGCCTACGAGGAGGTCGATGCGACCCATACCAGGTTCTACGTTTACGATTCGAACAGGGAGGATTTCTCGTTCCCTGATAAGGCGATAGATATGTGCAAGAGCGGGGATGACCACAACGACAACCCACCATACATAGAGGTCCACAAGAGCGGGACCTACTGGGACTGGTCGTTCCGTGCTGTCGACGGTTCCATGTGGAACAGCGAGGTCGGTGTCGCCTTTGTGCCCTGGTCCACGGTGAAGGCGCATAAGACCATGCCACTGAGCATAGATGGCATAACCCATCTTTTGGCAGGGGACGCCGCCGTTGCTATCGAGAGCGACAACGGGAGCCGGGTAGGCTACAACGAGAGCGGGGAACTTGAGTTCGGTATCGATGGTGCTGCCCCGCTTCCCATGTTCTCTGGTCCAGGCTGGAAGGCGCAGTCATGGTATCTGCCTACGGGAAATTACACTGCTACCATTACAGGGACGTCGAACGGTGTCTACAACTGGTCGGCCATCAACAACGGTAACAACGCCTTCTCAATAGAAAGCGCGGAGATATCGGCTGCGTCCATAGACGATATCTCGGTCGATTACCCTGACGGCAATCCGTACAGGGGCCACATGGAGTACGGAACGAACGATGATGAGAAGGTCTATACCCTCGCCCAGGTCAACAGGTTCGGTGACCGTGAAAGGGTCTACCGCATCATCAATGCGACCTTGACCGATACCGGGACGCACGGAATAGGGACAAGCGATGACTATTCCGGTATCAGGTTCACCAACAATGGCGATTCGCCTACGACTTTCGATGTCGAGTTCCAGGGGAACGTCGTTTCGGAAGCGGTGTGGAACGGGACCTCGCGCCCAACGGCTCCCGGCCTTCCGACGGCTAGCCGTAAAGGCATCACTGTTCAGCCTGGACAGACCGTGGTCATAAGACCGACCGATTGGCTCGACCTCTACCACGCAGTGGTCATAATTGATGGGGAGACCGTACCGGGGATACCACTCGACCTAGAGGCCGCAATTAACGGTCTCAATGTGACCCTTGAATGGGATGTACCTGCATCTGATGGTGGATGGCCCGTTCTCGGTTACAATGTCTACAGAGGGGAAGGGTCGGACAATATGACATTCCTAACGGAAGCCACCGGGTCTCCATTCTACGATCGGACGGTCGAGAACGGTAAGACCTACCATTATTCGGTAAGGGCCATGAACGTACTGGGCCTATCCGAGCCTTCCATCACGGTATCGGCCACCATCCCTGACCTGACAGCTCCCGGAGCCCCCAGTAACCTCATATTGTCATTGGACCCGGATGGTGTCATCGTCTCATGGGCCCCTCCCACGAGCGACGGCGGCAGTCCCATAACGGGTTATGTCATCTTCCGCTCCAATGGCACGGGGGCCCTCTCTCGTTCTGTGGCATTGGGCGATGTGCTCACATACCTGGACGAGAGCGTTGTGAACGGCACGACCTATAGGTATGCGGTCCTGGCAGTGAACTCGGTCGGAGAGGGACCTATGACAGCTGAGGGTTCCATCAAGGTCCCAGGATTACCAGTACCAGATGATGACGACGATGACGATGACGACGATGATGATGAGGATGATGACGACGACAAGGATGAGTTCCCATGGTGGGTCCTTATCGTGCTGTTCATCATGAGCGCGCTGGTCATATTTGTCATATTGCTGATAACGATAGTCTTCGCCTCGACCAGAAAGGGACCTCAAGATGAGGAATGAAGGTGAAGAACATCCATCAAAACCCGTGATGGTCATATCTAACCCTGTTCTGTCAACGAATATTCGGAACCTTAATACCCTCAGGATATCGTGATATGACCTATGTCGATGATCAAGGTCGTAGCCATAGGATCGGTCCTCCTTGGCTTGATAGGCGCGCTAGTACTGACCATCGTTTTATCTGCGGATGGCCTATCGGACAGGGTCGAACCCCTCACCAACTGGAGGAGAGGTTCCTGCCACAGGTATGACCGTGATGGGTACGATGGCGATGGAACCCCTTCATGTCATGACCGTGATGTGCGCTCCTACTGTCCCTATCATGGAACTTACTTCGACCCGGACGAATGGGTGGATCATAGGGACTACTGTCCATACTATCAGAACGAGACCGTTCGACAGTAAGTACTGACCGGCTTCGGATACTATGTGATCGACATGTTCGGTGTTGACCCCTATGTATTTAAGAAAGGTCCTTATACATACCCGTAGGATGGACCAAAATGAGCAATGGGACCTTTTCAATAAGCGTTCAGGAATCCAATGGGTTCAAGATATGGGAAGTTGACGACCTCCCTCAGCCGACCGAGGTCAGTTCCGGAAAAGCCAGCTATTACGGTCAGAGGAACGTCAAGGAGCTCCTAAGGATGGTCAACCAGAAGGCGTTCATCGACCATATGGACAGGTTCCTTGACCCCATGTTCTCGATCTTCGAGAGCGCCCTGGAGCAGGGCGTCGAGGAGAACGCGTCGGTACAGTGGGACGATGAGGACCATTTCATCAAGACAAGCTGGACCAATTATTCCTGGAAGCTTCCCCCCGAGCTCAAGAGGAGGATGGTCCAGATCGATATCAGCAAGAACGAAGGGAAATGCTCCGAGGGTACTATCAAGGTCCCCTTCAAGAAGCTTGCCGATGACGGGTCCGTCATCCTGCTCTCTCCCAAGCTCCTCTCCAAGATGAACCTCAGGAAGGGGAACCCTGTGACGGTCAAGGTCCGGTTCTGCGATCGGTAGGATGCAGTGATATCAGGAGAACCTCTTCTTCGAATAGATGAAGATGGACCATGAGATCAATACGGAGAATACCATCAATATTGAGACCAGCAGTACCTTGGTCGTCATGTCCCATCTACCGTCCTTGCCACCTTCCACATGGAACTCTGTGTCAATGACGTTGGCACCGGCACTGCTCCCTTCCATGAACTGATCGTCGGATTCTATCACCTTGTTCTCAGGGTCAAGCTCCACTAATAATTCCTTGGAGCCGACAATGCCCTTGAACTCTCTGGTCAGCTCCAACCATTCTCCGGGGGCTAGCGGCCATATGGGGACATCAAGGACCTTCGAACCATCAGCTCGGACCTCCGCATCGACCCAACCGGAGTATCCTTTCCCCCTGTTGGAGACGTTGATTATGACGAACAACTTCTGGTCCTTCGCAGCGGAATCGATAGGTTCACCCTTGTCGTCAACGACGGTGAGGTCGGTCACCTCTAGGTCAGGATAGACGACGTTTAGCTCCAACCTCATATCGTCCAGGACCTCTCCCTCAAGGGACAAGAGGACCGCTCTTGAGCTGATCGACGGAACGATGCTTGACCCACCTCGGTCCGGGCATTCCACCCTTAGGCTAGCCCAGACGGTCTCCCCGGGAGCCACCCCAAGGATGACCTTCTTCCCGTCAAGGTGCCCGGGGATGAGATATCCCAGGTCATGGTCGGAACCGTAGGTCAGCAAGGGTACCTCATCAGGTCTTAACCCCCTGAAATAGGGCGGCTCCCGGATCTGAGATACCCACTCCGTCCTCGATGACCAACCGGACCCGAGAAGGGGATCGTGGACCTCCTCTCCTATGAGCTCGAGGGAGACGTTCC
Organism: Thermoplasmatales archaeon; assembly: GCA_041304645.1. Classification (GTDB taxonomy): domain Archaea; phylum Thermoplasmatota; class Penumbrarchaeia; order Penumbrarchaeales; family Penumbrarchaeaceae; genus JALOTP01. The sequence continues at coordinate 491 of JBFYMY010000192.1, read as the reverse complement.
GGAACGTGTTCCCCTCGTTCCTGATGCCGAAAACAAGGCTCCTTCCCTCACCCGGTATGAATGGGATCTTACTAGGCAGTAACGTATCTGTCGGTAATAATGAGATGGACCTGTTCATGGTGACGTTCAAAGTGATGTTAAAAAATATCGTCTTGAAGTACCTTGGTCGCATCACGAGGGTCAGGTCCATCCTGCCAGGAGGAGTATTGGAGGGGATATGGAATTCGACGAAGAAACAGGTCACTTCGTTCTGGGGGACCTCCAGTTCGGAGACGGGGGTCATTGTTTCATTGAATATTTCTATAGTTACCCCATTTGGATCGAGCAGGTGGAAATCATATATGATATCGTTCTCCCTAATCCTGTTCATGATACAGACCTTGGTCAGGTTGCTCTCTCCCGGAATGATATCCACATGTCCACTATCTGGCATGAAAACCCTAAAATCCAAGTAACTGGTAGAGATGAGAGTATACACCCGTGATATCTCA
>JBFYMY010000191.1:0-6071 GCA_041304645.1 Thermoplasmatales archaeon | reverse complement strand
TGAAGTATGAGCTTCGTGGGGGGAGGGCAGCCCGGCAGATAGTAGTCAACATCCACTGTTTGGTCAAGGGTCTTGACGGTATCGTAGAATTCGGGTATGGTGAGAGAACCCTCCTTGACCTTCGATGTCGTTTCGGGTTCGGTCCCTTTAGGGTTCTCTATGGATGCGTTATCGTGGTAAACGGTATCGAAGACACCTTGCTTGTTCGAGAGGTTCGCAAGACCAGGTATCCCACCGGTGACCGCACACGACCCGAACGCCACAAGGACCTTCGATTTCTTTCTCAGAAGGTGCGCCAGATGCTCCTGCTCCGAATTGCGGATCGCTCCATTGAAGAAGCAGACGTCGATGTGGCCATCCGGCATCGCCTCGACATCCTTGTACTTGGTATCGATGGCAACGGGCCAGAACAGGATATCTGCCGCTCCGGCAACCTTCAGGATGACCTCATTTATATCGAGGACCGCTATCTCGCAGCCCCCGCAGCTCGCGGCCCAGTAGAATGCGAACTTGAGCTTCTTGTCGCTCACGGGCATTCCCCCTTCAATGGGTTGGGGCCTATGTCTTTGAGCTCCTTGACGAACTCGGTCACGACATCGGCGAACTTCTGGCCCTCGGACGCCGATATGTACTCGAACCTTACCCTGGAAGGTTCCATGTTCAGGTCGGACAGAAGCTTATGGAGCAGCCTTATCCTCCTGTCGGTCTTGTAGTTCCCGCTCTGGTAATGGCAGTCGCCTTTATGACATCCGGCCACGAGCACCCCGTCCGCTCCGTCCTTGAGCGCCTCCAGGACGAAGTTGGGGTCCACCCGGCCCGAGCACATGACGCGTATGGCCCTGACATTGGGCGGGTAGTTCAACCTAGAGGTCCCTGCCAGGTCCGCCCCAGCATAGGAGCACCAGTTGCACAGGAACGCTATGATGTTGGGTTCGAAATCGCTCATCTGGCACCACCCCCAACTGAGGTGCAGCCAGCCAACACTTTGATCATGGCCATGAGCTGGTCGTCCCTGAATCCCATTTGATGGATGGCTCCCGACGGGCATGCGGCGACACAGGTCCCGCATCCCTGGCACAATCCCTCGTTGACCCTGGCATGGGTGACCTCGACCCCTTCCTTGACCTCCGTGATGCTGTCGATGGCAAGGTACGGGCAGAGGGAGATGCAGGTCCTGCATCCGGAGCAGAGGTCCTCTTCGACCTTGGCTATGTAGGGCTCCGCCTCAAGGTAGGGTTTGGACAGCAGCGTGGCCGCCCGGGCCGCCGCGGCCTGTCCCTGATAGATGGACTCGGGAATGGACTTGGGCGAGTGGCAGGCGCCAGCAAGGAATATGCCCCTTGTGGAGAAATCGGTGGGTCTGAGCTTCACATGGGCCTCAAGGAAGAACCCGTCCTGGGTCAGAGGGACCTTCAGCATCTTCGCAAGGTCCACGTTCGATGGCGAGGGGTCCATCCCGGTCGAGAGGACCACATGGTCCGCAGATAGCTCCAGGTCCTGCTGGAGTAGCGGTTCGTGGACCCTGACCTTGATCCTCTCCCCTGTAAGAACCTCAGGCTTCCTCGACAGTTCGTACTGGAGGAATACCACCCCCCGTTCCCTGGCCTCGGTATAGTACCTCTCAAGGAAGCCGTAGGTCATCAGGTCGCGGTAAAGTATATAGACCTCGGAGCGAGGGTTCAGCTCCTTTATCTTGACAGCGTTCTTCAGAGCGCCCATGCAGCAGACCCTGGAACAATAATTGCGGGTCCCCTCCCTGGAGCCAGCGCACTGGATGAAGACGAAGGTCTCACCTTGGCAAACGGCCCCGGGACCGGCCTTACCAAGGTGGTCCTCGAGCTCCGAGAGGAGCATGATCCGGGGGTCCTTGCCATAATGGTGGTCATCTGTACGATGCTCCACCGCACCGTTGGCGGTCACTATGACACCCAGCTTGTATTCGACGCTGCCGTTAGGGGTCCCTATGACGGCAGTATAGTTGCCGACATATCCCTTGAGGTCCTTTAAGACCGAGGAGGTGTGGACCTTGATGCGCTCCTCCTTGGAGAGCTTGGTCCTTAGGTCCGTAAGAAGTGCGGCTGGGTCTATGCCGTCTATGGTGAAACCGATCTCGGAGAGCCTTCCTCCGAGCTCTCTCTCCTTCTCGACCAGAACGGTCTCATAGCCCTGCTGCGACAGCGACAGCGCCGCTGTCATCCCGGCGACACCGCCCCCTATCACCAAGGCCCTCTGGGTCACATCGATCTTGGAAGGGGGTATGGGGGAAAGCAGCCTGGTCTTCGCTATGGTCATCTCAAGGAGCGCCATTGCCTTCCTGGTCGCTTCCTCATTGTCCTTATGGACCCAGGAGACATGCTCCCTGATGTTGGTCATCTCTAGGAGGTGGGGGTTGAGCCCCGCTTCCTGCATGCTCCTCTTGAAGAGCGGTTCGTGGGTCCTTGGGGTGCATGCGGCTATGACGACCCTGTTGAGCCTGTGCTCGTTTATGGCCTCCACCAGCTTCTTTTGTGTGTCCTCCGAGCATGTGTACATGTTCTGGTCGGCAAGGACGACGTTGGGAAGTAAGCGCGCATGCTCGACCACCTTAGGGACGTCCACATGGCTGCCTATGTTGATGCCGCAGTGGCAGATGAAGACCCCTATTCTGGGCTCCTCACCGGAGATGTCCCTTTCAGGGGGGACCTCCCTCTCCTTGACCAGGGTGCCCCTGGCCTTACGCAGCAAGGCTGCGGCATGGGAGGCCGCGGCGGAGGCCTGCATCACGGATTCGGGTATGGCCTGAGGCTCCTGGAAGCTGCCGCAGAGGAATACACCGGGAGAAGCCGATATGATAGGGTCCTCTGCGGTCGAGAAGGCGAACCCGAACGGGTTCTTCTTAAGACCCAACCCTTCGAGCATGGCCTTCCTGTTATCGTCCATGCACAGTCCTATGGAGAGGACGACCATATCGAAGAGCTCTTCGCATAGCTCCCCGCATTCGTCCTCGTACCTGAGAAGGAGGTCGTTGTTCCCCCTCTCCTCTATCTCCGATATCCTGGAGCGGACGTATTCGATCCCGTGCTTCTCCTTAGCACGCTCCACATAGCGGTCGAAGTCCTTGCCGAAGGAGCGAACGTCTATGTAGAAGACCTTGGCCTGAATGTTCGGGTCATGTTCCTTGGCTATCACCGCTTCCTTGGCGGTGTACATGCAGCACATGGCAGAGCACTGCTCGTTACCTACCTGCTTGTCCCTGGACCCAACGCACTGGACCCATGCTATCTTCTGAGGTGGCTTCATGTCAGAGGGGCGCAGGACCTTTCCCTGGTAAGGTCCTGATGCGGAGAGCACCCTCTCGAACTGGAGTGACGTGAGCACGTTCTTGTATCTGCCGTAGCCGAACTCCTTCTTCTCCGTAGGGTCGAACGACTGGGCACCGACCGCAAGTATGACGGCCCCAACGTTCAGTGAGAGGTCCTCGGCCTTCTGCGAGTGGTCTATGGCACCGGGTTTGCACGCTTTCACGCAGAGCATACAGTTTATGCAGCCTCTGAAGCCGGGTTTTCCATCCTTGTCTATCGCATAGGTATTGGGTATGGCCTGAGGGTAGTACTTGTAGGCGGCCTTCCTCATCCTAAGACCCTGGTCGAAATCATCGGGTATCTTTATGGGACAGACCCTCTCGCACTCACCGCACGAGGTGCATTTGGATATGTTGACGTACCTAGGCTTTATCCGGACATTGACGGTGAAGTTCCCTGGCCTGCCCTCTATGCCGGTGACCTCGGACAATGTATGGATGGTGATGTTGGGGTGCCTTGCGCAGTCAACGAGCTTGGGGGAGAGGATGCACATGGAGCAGTCGTTCGTGGGGAAGGTCTTGTCGAGCATCGCCATGGCGCCGCCTATGGATGGGGTGCTCTCCACCAAGTGGACGGCAAAACCCATGTCTGCTAGGTCGAGGGAGGCTTGCACACCGGCTATCCCGCCCCCAATAACGGCGACCGCCCCAACGACCTGTCCATCATCGGTCATCGCTCTTCACCTGGTAACCTTCTTCATCGGCAAGCTCCTTTATCGCATTCATCAATCGGGGTATCTCGACTCCCTGGGGGCACTGCGTGAAGCATCTGTGATGCGTCGAGCATATCTCGACGAACCTATTGGCGAATACCTGCTCCTTCAGTCCCATGATGGACGCCCTTATGACCTTTCGAGGGGAATAGAGCGCGTCAAGGTCCCTCTCCGGGCAACCCGCCGTACAGGTCCCGCAGGCGAAGCAGCTGTAGAGCTGCTTGCCATCCTCTGTCTCCGTCAGTCTGTACTTCAGGGTAGGATCGGGTCCATCAGAGGCCTGTCTACCGGTGAGGTCCGAAACCCTCTCCTCTCTTAGCCTCTCGTTCCTGACGGCATCCATCAGCCCCTTGACGTTGACTTTCTGGGGGCACTTCTCGAGGCATCTGTAGTGCGATGAGCAGACCCTGACGAAACTGGAGGAGAAGACCTCCTCTTTGAGGCCCAGGAGCGCCTTCCTGATGACGACCCTGGGGTTCCATTCCTCTTTGACATCGAACTCGGGACACCTGGCGGTACATGTTCCGCATGCGAAGCACTTGAGGATGCCCTCGCCCCCCTCGTGCCTGGCGATCCTGTACTTCAGGTCGCGGTCCAGTTCCCTGGTGTCAATGGGTTCCATCCGTCACTCACCTATTCCTTCGAACTCGTCCTCCCTGTAAACGACCATGGGCAGGGGCTCCTTAGCGTCCCTGCCGGGAGAGTACTCGAACTCCTTCTGTGCGTTCTCGGCTATGGGGATGATGATGTCCATGAGCGGTATCCCTACGGGGCATGCCTGCTCGCACATGCCGCACTCGACACAGGAGAGTATCATGTGGTTGAAGCGCGTTATATGGAACAGCAGCGTGTCGGTAGGGGTCTTGACCATGCCCTTGCTGGCCGCTTTGGAGACGTATCTGTCGGCAGGCATGTCAAGGACCGTGGATTCGAAGAGGCATTCCCTGCAGTAGCAGATGGGGCAGTTCTTCATGCAGTTGTGGCAGTTGATGCAGGTCTCGAAGAATGTAGAGACCTTCTCGAGCCCCTTCACCATCTCCCCCTTCTGCTTGAGCTTCTCGCGGTAAGAATCCTTGGCGGCCTTGACCTTTAAAAGAGCGCTCTCTCTGTCGGGAAGGGGGCCAGCATCCTTGAGCCCAAGGTCCTTGACCAGTCCCTCTCCTGTTTCCGTCATTGACCTAACCAAAAATGCCTTGTTGGTGTCCATATTAAACGTCCCTATGACGATGTCGGCATTGGACGGGACCGGGTCGCGGCAGGCCAAGCATGAGCTCCGCAGGAGCTTCTCCACACCTTTGCCCTCAAGGACGGCCTTCGTTGCATCCATGTCCTTGGGGAGGGTCGAGAAGGTATTCAGAGGGAAGGTCCCCGGACATTCTATACCTATGATGAAGATGTTCTGAAGGTCTACCTGCTTGAGCTTCACGAGCTCCAGAAGTGCCCTGATCTCGCAAGGGCGCAGGACGACGGCCACAGACCTGGTCAATGGTCCTGACCTTGTCATCCTTGATACGATCTTTGCCGTGTTTAGCGGCATGACAGGAGCGAACGGATCGCACGAGAGCCGGTCCGGGTCTGAGACAAGGACGGGGAAAGCGGACCTCTTGGAACCGACCTCCTGAAGTGCCAGAACAGCCTGGACCTTACCCTTGGCAAGGAGCTCTCTCAGAAGGCTGTTCAATGCCCCCTTCGTGTCCCCATCATCTACAGATAGCAGCCTTTCCGTCATATTACCACCTCACACGTTCCAGACCCTGGATGCTGGATTGGGTCCCAGCTCTTTGACCCCTTCCACCATGTCCTTCACCGTATCAGCGAACCTCTGCCCCTCGGAGGCGGATATCCACTTGACCCAGACCCGTTCCTCATCAAGCCCTAGCGTCCTGTTTATGTTCTTGAGGAGAGCCATCCTCCTCCTTGCCTTATAGTTCCCGTTCTGGTAATGGCAGTCCCCGAGATGGCATCCCGCGACAAGGACACCGTCAGCGCCTTCGAGCAGGGCCCTGTTTATGTAAACG
>JBFYMY010000190.1:0-7867 GCA_041304645.1 Thermoplasmatales archaeon | reverse complement strand
CGGCGGTCTGGACCTATTCGTTGAACATCACGGTATTGGACGAGGTCGGTTCGGTCCAACCATCCGAGCTGAAGGTGACATCTGCCAAAGGCAATGTCCTCTTTGATGGAACGACCGATGGCACGGAACTGCTGCAGTCGGTGGTCGGATACATCAAAGGACATACCACAAGCGACCATTCCATGAACGACTACAAAGTTGAAGCCAATGATGGAGACGGTTACGATGACGCGTATCTCAATATGTCCAGGCCAAGATCGATCACGCTGGTCCTTGATCATTCGCCTGTCCTCACCGGTTCGGCCCCCGCTCTCATCACGTTCGATGAGGATTCCTCGTGGGAGGGCGACGTCTCCTCTTGGTTCTCGGACAGGGATGCCCTGACATATGCTGTAACGGGCATATCCCCCGCTGAACTGGACCACATCCTCCAGGGGAGCATGCTCAACATCTCATCGGAAGCTGACTGGAACGGTGCTGGAGAATTCACTGTCAAGGCCCAGGACACCTTCGGAAAGGGCGTGAATGCTTCCATTGACGTTGAGGTCAGGCCCGTGAACGACCCGCCATACCTGACCGGGGTCCTACCCGACATGACGACGGAGGAGGACTCTCCCATCTGGGTCAACCTCTCTGGACTGGCAGCCGACATAGATTCGGCAGAGCTCTCATGGTCCAACGGGACCGCATCCAACTGCACCATCACATGGGACCTGACCGGAGAAGGCCTGACGCTCTCCCCCATACCCGATTGGTACGGGTCCCTTGAGGTGACCTTGATATTATCGGACGGCCAGCTGACTAAAGAGGTGGTCATGAGGGTAAATGTCACGCCTGTGAACGACCCCCCGGTCTGGATTGGCGACGATCCGGTCCATTTGGAGGTCAATGCGGGTGAGATTAAGCTGTCCGATATCGAACTACTTGTCTCCGACGTCGATAACATCTTCTCATCACTTTCGATATATGCCTCCTCGCCCAATGTCACCTATCAGGCAGGAAAGCTATCCATACTTTACCCCTCAGACACCAGGAACATGACGGAGAACATCACCGTCACCATCTCCGACGGTGAGCTCTCAACATCCTTCCACCTGCTTGTGAAGGTCATCGAGCATCCTCCGACGCCCAAGCAGTGGCGGATAGATGACGCTGACATAGAGGTAGATGAAAAGACTGGCGATTGGACCGTGACGGTCAAGGGTGAGGAGGGAATGGACGTCTTCATCGTAATAGACGGGGTTGGCTCCTTCAAGCTGGAGGAGACATCTCCCGGCAACTACTCGGTCGTCATTCCCGGGTCCAACTTCGATGGTGGAGAGGAGTACAGCTACCACTTCTCGGACACCTCCGGGGGTCCCGACAGGACAGGAGGGCAGTTCGCCGGAACCAAAACGCAACCGGATGGACCCGATGATGGGGATGAGGATAAGCTCCCATGGTGGGTCCCGGTCCTCATCATAGGCCTTCTGCTCCTCATCCTTCTGGGGGTGGCAGCATATATGATGGGAAGGAAGACCGCAACCGGAGATGAGGCCTCCTCCTGGGACATGGAGGAGTGAGCGGACCGACGCGCCTATAGGTCCTTGACAGGGTCCATATGGCACATCTTCGACAGGATGTCCCGTCTCTTCCATAGGGCGCAGCCACCATCCGTCTCGTCAAGTTCAGGATGCAGCTCCCGGACCTTCATGAGGAGCGGGGAGGAAAGGGCCTCCCTGAGGGGCATATCCCTTATGTTCCTGTCCGAGAATGGCGCGAAAGGACAGGGTTCCATCTCTCCACAAGGCCCTATGTGGAAGAAGCCCAGGCCAGATGAGATGCAGCCCCCCCATCGCCCCTCATCGCCAGGGAATGAAATGAAGGGGACCTTGTGGACCGACCCTAGCGCCCTGGTCCGGTCCAGAAGGAGGGAGTTCCCGGTCGGGCCAAGGACCAGTCCTTCGCTCCCCGGATCGACAGGGACGTATTCGACGTAGATGAAGGCCCTGCACCCTCTTTGGACCATTCCGCTCACGAACCTCTCAGAGGTTACGATATCAAGGTTGGACGAAGTGACCGTTATGGAGCAGCCGAACAGGATGGACATCCGATCCAGCACATCCATGGTGGAAAGGAGCTTATCGTATGTCCCCTGCCCTCTTCTCCCGTCGGTCTGGGGGTCGAAACCCTCCACGCTCAGCATGACCACGATGTTGTCCGATCTGGCTATGGTGCTTGCGGTCGCTTCGTCAAGGAGCTTCCCGTTGGTGAAGAGGATGAATAGGGTCCTTTTATGTGAGGCAAGGACGTTAAGTAGCCCTGGGACCGTGAGCGGTTCGCCACCCGAGATGAGTACGAATGATATCCCCAGGTCCTCAGAACCATCAAGGACCTCCGATATCTCGTCAATGGTCAGCTGCGGACCGTTGGCGGAACGAAGCCTCTTGGAATAGCATCCGCTGCAGTTGAGGTTGCACCCGCTGGTGACGCTGAATATCATGAATGGAGGCACGTTGAGACCTTCCCTCCTCAGTTCCTCCCTCCTCCTGGATGCCTTGTTATGGGCACTAACAGCCTTCATCACTCTTTTTAAAAGGGACGGTCTTGTCACCAGTCCGGCCGAAGAGACCTTTAGAAGCTCCATCATGTAGCTTGTGATGTCCTTCTGGACATCTGGTGTGTCCTTCATACAGCCACCCCACTAGGTACTGGCAGATAATCATTTCCCAAATGGTTCCCATTCCTTCCACGGACGATACTTCAAGAACTGCTCAAGCCTTATTATATAGTGATGGGAGCCATGTTTCCTTTGCTGGTATATGAGAATCACCAGCGGCTCCTCTGCGATGAGGGGTCTCGGAAGAAGTCATAAGGCGATACAAAAGAAGGGACCTGTCGGGCGGTAGGCGGTGTCACCTCCCCAATGCGCCCGAGGGTCAGCGCGATGGATGAGTACAAAAGGAGTAGGGAACGCCGGGGTCTCACGGAACTATCCCCTTGTTCACCCGCAAAGAACCCCCTGCATTACCGTCCTCCTAACTGGAGGCCCCGGCGGTCCCGTTATCCTGAAATTTTTTTGTAGAATGTTAATCGACGCTCAGCTCGGAATGGAAAAAAGATGCAGTTTAGGAAAAAAAGCGCAGTTCTTGAAAAGTTTTAAATAGGGTCTTAGGGGATTTCTATTCCTCCCTTGAGAGGGAGTATGGTTTGGGCCCTAGAGGATTGAGTGCTGGGGCTTAAAAGCCTGAGGATTATCAAGAGGGCCCAAACCATGTAAACCATTTTTTTTTAGAACACATCATTATTGTTCCAGTCCAAGTTCCCTCAATCTGGTCGGGAGGTACTGAGAGAGGCCTTCCCTCAGAGGCCTGGGTGAGAAACCTAGTTCTTCCTTTGCCCTGGAACTATCACCAAGGTAGGTCACCCCTGCCGAGAGTCTTAGTGTCTCAGGGTCATAGAGCTGAGGGACCTTGAACAGGTGAGAAAGTACCCCTGTAATCATTGACATGGCCTTGACCACGATTGGGGGGAGGTTCAAAAAAGGCGGTTCTATCCCAGTGATCTCAGAGGCGAGAGAGATCGCCTCCACCAGAGATGCCCTTTCCCCACCTATGATGTAGCTCCTTCCAGCCCTCCCCATCTCCATCGCTTTGATATGGCCGTCGACAATATCATCTATGTAGGTCCAGCAAAATTCTGCACCTCTGGCCCCGATCGGCATATCACCCTTGAGGAACTTATCCAGCAGAGCGCCCATTATGCTCGTATCGCCAGGTCCGTAAACGAGGCCAGGCATTACGATGGTCAGGGGCAGGTGGGCCCCCTCGATCATCGGAAGGGCCACTTCATAATGCGCTTTCCATTTCGTCTCATCGTAGATGCTGATATGCTTTCCAGTGTACTTGAAATCCTCACCTGGGACCTTCCCCTTCGTATCCGAGAAGACCCCTATGGTGCTTGTATAGACCCCCTTGGGTATGCCCAGTTCCCTCATCACCTCAAGTACGTTCCTTGTACCTTCGACATTGGTCCTGTAGGCCAATGCTCTATCTCTCAGCCCTATCTTGTACCATGCGGCAGTGTGGAAGACGCCGTCCACCCCGTTCATGGGCTCAAGGAGGGTACTCTTTTCTGTGATATCCCCTTTGAAGAGCGTTACCTCGTTCTCCTTGAGGATTTCACATTTTGAGATGTCCCTGACCAGACCGCGAACGTCGTGGCCCATGTTCGATAGCTTGATGGAAAGCCTGCTCCCTATGAAACCATTGGCGCCCGTTACAAGATATCTCATTCTCTCTGTCCTATAGAAGGAGGTCCTTACCTATTTGGACTTGTCCATTAAATGGTCGAACTGACCATTTCCTGTCCCGTAAGGCTTACAGTGTAGGGATGATGCTTATCTGCAGGGTATCAGATGATCATACTGGTGACATCATGGAACGTAGGGGCAGGGCCATATTCGCAGCAGGGTGCTTCTGGGGAGTGGAACATCACTTCTCACGCATCAAAGGTGTTCTGAGGACAAGGGTAGGCTACACAGGGGGTAAAAAGCCCGCCCCCACTTACCGCGAGGTTTGTTCTGGCAGCACCGGGCATGCGGAGGCGGTGCAGATCGAGTTCGATCCATTGGTCGTGAGCTACGAGGAGCTTCTCAGGCATTTCTTCTCGGTCCACGACCCGACGACGATCGATTCTCAGGGGCCAGATGTCGGCTCCCAGTACCGGTCCGCCATTTTCTTTCTGGACGAAGGTCAGAGGGTCGATGCGGTCAAGGTCAAGGAGGAGCTGACATCATCAGGAGCTTTCGATGGACCGTTAGTTACGGAAATTACAAGGGCGGGTCAATTCTACGATGCAGAGGAATATCATCAGAGGTATTTCGAGAAGAACGGGATGGGCCTATGTCATTAGGTTTTTTATAGAGACCCTTATTAATATAGAATAATACGCATTCCTTTGAGAAAAGGTTAATAAATCGGCCGCTGTTCCCTTCCACCGGGAAGGGACTTTGATAAAAGAGGTCCCAGTATGGAGAGGTCAGAATGAGGGGTAAGATGAGGGTATCGCTACCTGAAAAGAGCGGTAGCGATCCAACCAAAACAGGTCCCGGGGATGACCGATGCGGGATGGTAAGGGGGAGGGTGGCTGCAAGGGAGAAGGCAGCACGCTCCATGGATGTATCGGCCAAACAGAAGGCCGAAAAGGGACTGAACGAGGCTCAGATATGTCTGGACAGGTACATGAACGAATGGAAGATGCTCCAGGAGGGGAAAGCAGATCCGTCCGTGTCCAAGTTCATCATCGCGAGACGGACCCACCTGTTAAAGAACATATCGGATATGAGGAAGAAGGTCAATTCCGAGATGTCGAAACTTTACTGCAATGAACTGGTGGATGGCGGAACATTGCTTCTGAAGGTAGGGAAAAGCGGTTATCCGGACCTTAACAATTCATCATCCGCGGTCATGGCCCTTCAGAGGGTCGGTCTCCCTGTGATTATGGATGACATGCCTGTCATAACAGAGAGGACACATACCGACGAGTGCATGGGGGACGATGAGCTGAGTGAGGTCCTGATGACGTTCAAGGACCTGGGGGCCGAAGGTTGGCGATGCACTTTCACCATGAACAATACCAGGGACGAGGTATCCATAAGGCTCCTGGGTTCAACGACCGCGGGGAGATCGGGTTCGCTGAAGGGCCTGATAGAGCCTGACCTCAGCGAGATGGAAGGCTGCCGCATCATCATTGAACGCCCTGTCGGTTCCGGGAACCACTACAATGCGACCGAGGTGGGAAAAGATGGCCTTATCCAGCTTGAGCCGGTCGAGACCGAAAGCATACGGGAATCGATGGCCATTCCCCTCGGGGAACTGGCAGAGGAATGGTCCGCAGGGCGGTCAGGTCTTACGGTCAGGGCCCCCTCCGGGCCGATGGGCCATATAAGGACCTCTTTGCAGGTCGCTTCGTCGCTCCTTGTAAAAAGTGCACCGGTCATCATTGAGATGGAGGGACCGGATGGAAAAGGGTCCAGGGAATACCTGGTGGATGACCTTGACATGGCAATGCGGAAGGTCGTGCTCATAGACCCTCTCAAGCCAAGAGGGGCCGAGAAGACCGAAACGTTCTATGGGAGGGACCTGGACAATGTCCTGGAACGTTGGGGGGCGAGGAGCTATATCATAACGACCTTCAAGCGGAACGTCCCTGCCGCAGAAGGGACCTGACAAAGCAGATCCATCCGCTGACCAAAAATGATTTGTCCTCTGGAGAGCATGATGGTGAAGGGGGCGTATCCCATGACCAGTGATGTATTCATCGCCTCGATGAGAGCACGTTCGGCCGAAGAGAGCACCGTGAATAAGATAAGGATGCTGTTCGAGAGAGCGGACCTTTCTAATGTGATCAAGAAGGGTGACCTGACAGCTATCAAGGTGCATTTCGGAGAGAGGGGCTGTGATGCGTTCATATCGCCGGTCCATGTCCGCCAGGTAGTTGACAAGGTCAAGAAGGCCGGGGGTAAACCCTTCATAACGGATTCGAACACCCTCTACAGAGGCTCAAGGCACGATTCTGTGGACCATCTCGAGAACGCAATAGAGCATGGCTTCGACTATGCCGTTGTAAGGGCGCCGCTCATCATCGCTGACGGTTTGAAGGGGAAGAACGTGAGATGGGTGAAGATAGCCGGAAAGCACTTCGAGAAGGTTAGGATAGCCGCGGATATCGCGGAGGCAGATTCCATGATGGTCCTGACCCATTTCAAGGGTCATGAGATGGCGGGGTTCGGGGGGGCGATAAAGAACCTGGCAATGGGCTGCGCATCGGCCTATGGCAAGATGGACCAGCACTCGGTCAGGCCCAAGGTCGTTACGGGGAAATGCATAGGGTGCGGCAAATGCGCGGAGATATGCCCCGTTGGGGCCCCATCCATAGAAGGGGGCAAGTGCACAATAGTCCGGGAGAAGTGCATAGGCTGCGGTGAGTGCATAACAGTGTGCCCCGTTCAGGCAGTGGGATTGGATTGGTCGTCAGAGATAAGGCCTTTCATGGAGAAGATGGTCGAATACGCGCATGGTGCGGCATTGACCAAGCAGGGGAAGGTCGGTTACATGAACTTCGTGACACGGGTCTCACCTGTATGCGATTGTTATTCGTGGTCCGACCACCCCATAGTACCAGACGTGGGCATTCTCGCATCGAAGGACCCTGTTGCCCTTGATAGGGCCTGCTATGACCTTGTCAACAAGCAGCCCGGGTTCAAGGATTCCCAGCTGAAGAAAGGGCATGAGCCGGGGGGGGACAAGTTCCTGGGCCTTCGGCCCAAGGTCGATCCAAGGCTGCAGCTCGACTATGCGGAAGAGCTGGGGATGGGAACGAACGATTACAAGCTCATAGAGCTTTGATGGACCCCCATCTCCGGGGAAAAGTTTTTTTCCTCTGAATGTACATCACTCATCATGGACATCAAGAGGGGTTTCGACCCCGGAGGTCCTGTTTGGGTCATAAGAGGGGACATCGACGACGATTCCGCTTTCCACCTGGAGAGCATGTTATTGAACTCCCAGATGAAGGGAGGGATGGTGACCCTTGACCTGACAGGAGTGGACCGTGTGTCCGTTGAGGGGAAGAGGACGTTCCACAGGATCTACGATGGCCTGCGGAACCGTGGCGGTGAGGTGAAGGTCATAGATGCTCACCATGCTTTGGGTGACCTGTAAAAAGGACCATCTGAAACCTATGATCGAGCCTCACATAATCCTTTTATATTCTGAACGAGCCAGACCCGGAGAGGTCCATCAGAGAAGCCATTTATAGACATCCTGACCGTGTTTGTAACAATGAACGGTCGTGATAGGATGTTGATAGAACGATGGTCCGGTGC
>JBFYMY010000189.1:0-6380 GCA_041304645.1 Thermoplasmatales archaeon | reverse complement strand
GTCAAGGTCGAACAGTTCGAACTTGAATGGGGGAGCTTTCTCTCTCATTCGATCATATGGAACGAGGCAGGCCATAATAAGCCTGCTGTCCTTCACTCCTCCCCCAATTCGTCTGGAGAGACCTTCATCGATGATTGGTCTTTGTACTCTGCGTGTTTTTTTTTGTCCAATAGAAATACATAACCGAAAGTCATCCGAGGAGAGGATGGCCGAGAGAGAACCATTCGAGATGAAAGTGGACGAGGTAATGAAGGCGCTCGGTTCCAGGGCAGAGGGCTTGGACGACAGGGAGGCGGGGGAAAGGCTCCTCCGCTACGGTCCCAACGTACTTGCCTCAAAGAAGTCGGAATCCCGTCTCAAGGTCTTCCTCCGTCAGTTCCTGGACCCCCTAGTCATCGTTCTGATGGTGGCGGCCTTGGTCACCGCCATCATAGAACCGGGGAGCTTCGAATGGGCAGTCATAGGGGCCATCGTCGTCCTCAACGCCGTCATCGGCTACGTTCAGGAGGAGAAGGCCAAGGAAGCTATGATGAAGCTCAAGCAGATGGCCTCCCCGAGGGCGAGCGTCATACGAAACGGGGTCAGAAAAGAGATAGACTCAAAAGCAATCGTCGTCGGGGACGTGGTCCATCTAGAGAGCGGAATGCGGGTGCCCGCTGACCTCCGCCTCATTGAAGAGGCGAACCTGGTCATCAACGAGTCGGCCTTGACAGGAGAGAGCCTTACCGTGGAAAAGGACATCAATGGCCTATCCCCAGGAACACCGCTGGCCGAGAGGACCAATATGTGCTTCCTAGGAACGATTGTGGAATCAGGCCGGGGGACCGGAACGGTCACCTCTACAGGTATGGGCACCCAACTGGGGAAGATAGCCGGGATGCTCGGGGCCACTCCAAGCGAGGATACACCGCTCCAGGACAAGCTCAAGGGGCTCGGGAAGAGGATCGGGCTACTAGTGCTTGCGGCATGTGTCCTGATCCTTGGCCTCGAAATAGCCAGGGCTCTGCCCGATCTATCATCAGGTCACCTCATCGAGATGTTCAAGGCGGCAGTATCGCTAGCGGTGGCAGCGATACCGGAGGGGCTCCCGACCGTCGTAACTATCTCCCTCGCGCTGGGGATCAGGTCAATGGCGAAGAGGAACGCCATCGTAAGGAAGCTCCCGATAGTCGAGACCTTGGGAAGCGCCACAGTGATCTGCACGGACAAGACCGGTACGTTGACCCAGGGCATAATGTCGGTGGACTGGGTCTATGCAGGGGGTACGGTTCTACGCATCGAGGGGAGGGGGTATTCACCCGAGGGCTGCTTCCTTTCAGAGGATGGAAAAATTCTAAACCCTCAAGAGAGCGCAGCGTTCAGAAGGATGCTCGAATGCTCGGTCCTCTGCTCCGATGCCTCGCTCATGAACGAGGGCGGTGAATGGAAGATAGCCGGCGATACCACCGAAGGAGCTCTACTTGTCATGGCCCGGAGGGCCGGCATGGACATAGAGGCCTTCCGTAGGGCCCATCCTAGAAAGGACGAGATCGCTTTCGACCCTAAGAGGAAGATGATGAGCACGCTTAATGACTTGGACGGGACCTTCATCAGTTATTCGAAAGGTGCACCGGAAAGGATACTCCAGGTATGCACCATGGATATCATCGACGGAAAGGAGGTACCTCTCACAGATGATAGGAGGAAGGAGATAATGGCCAGGAACGAATCACTGGCCCGGGAGGGCTACCGTACCTTGGCCCTCGCCTATTCCGGTGCCGGCAGGATGGAGAAGGAGATGGTCCTTCTCGGGCTCACCGGCATCCGGGACCAGGTCCGCCCCGAGGCGCTCTCTTCGGTCGTCACGGCCAAGAAGGCCGGGATACGCGTCATCATGATAACCGGTGACCACCACCTAACCGCGGCATCCATCGGGAAGATGCTGGGGATCATAGAGAACGAGGACCAGTCCATCAACTGCCTCGAACTGGATTCGATGGATGACAATGCCCTCATGTCGGTCCTGAAACGGGTCTCGGTCTATGCCAGGGCATCTCCCGAGCACAAGGTCAGGATAGTGAAGGGGCTTCGTGAAATGGGAGAGATAGTTGCGATGACCGGGGATGGCGTGAACGATGCACCAGCCCTCAAGAACGCGAACATAGGCGTATCCATGGGCATCACGGGTACCGATGTCGCAAAGGAGGCCTCCGATATCGTCCTTGCTGACGACAACTTCGCCACCATCGTGGCTACAGTTGAGGAGGGGCGGACAATATATGCCAACATCAGAAAGGCCATCCAGTTCCTCCTCTCGTGCAATATGGGGGAGGTCCTAGTTATGCTCATAGCGATCGCGATAGGTTGGCCGCTGCCCCTTGTTGCACTCCAGATCCTCTGGATCAACCTCGTCACTGATTCGCTCCCGGCCCTGGCCCTGGTGACGGAACCGAAGGAGCCAGACACCATGAATAGGCCTCCTAGGGACCCTAAGGAAAAGGCCATTACGAAGGATATGATGGTGTCGATCGCGATCTCATCGGTCATAATCACGATAGGGTCCCTCGTGATGTTCAGGTTGGCCCTGCCCCGCGGTATCGATATAGCCCGGACGGTCGCCATGGTGAGCATGGTGCTCTTCCAGATGTGGACGGCCATCGCGTCGAGGTCGACCACACATTCGATGACAAAGATAGGATGGTTCTCCAACATGAACCTCTTCTGGGCGATCATCATAGGCGTCGCTCTCGTGATACCTGTTGTATATGTCCCGTTCCTCCAGAACATATTCGGGACCGCCTCCCTGGGGGTCACCGACTGGCTGGAGATCCTTCTCGCCTCATCGCTCGGACTGATAGTCATAGAGGTCTGGGAGCTTGTGAACAGGAAGTGGCTCCATGTAGGGCTACCCCAGACCTGATGAGGAAATTCATTCGGTAAGTACGCTTTAATGAGCAATTAGGGGACACTTTAGATAATACAAGGTCGATTATCCCAACTATAGGAGGAATCTTAATGGCTGACCCTGAGACCCCGGAAGAGCCCGATTTTAACGACACGCTTCCCGAAGACCTACACATCCACAAGGCATCCGTTCCGGGGGGGTGGGTGTTCATAACCTATATCCAGAGGACCGAGGGTTGTAAGACCTACACGACACAGGTCTCCACGGTCTATGTTCCCGGGAGACGGTAGTACTTACTTAGAGGTTCGAACCGGCCCCTCTTGATTTCCTTAAAAATGAGATGCGAGGGGCCGGATCCGTCTTTGAAAAATACCTTCGGCATTTTCCTGACCTTTGGAACTGATATTGCGAACAGTAAGCTCACGTTCCAAAGGAACCAAGGTTCGAATCCGGCTCCTCTTTGATACTATTAAAATAAAATGCGAGGGGCCGGATTCGAACCGACGAACCACTAAGGAACAGATCTTGAGTCTGTCGCCGTTAACCACTTGGCTACCCTCGCAAGGTGCGTTGGCAACGGGTCAAATGTCAGGTCCATTATTAAACCTGCTCATTCGAAGGAATGGTATCCAAATATCAATTCCTCTAATGGATTTTACCCGAGGTCCGCCTTACAGAGATGATGCCACAATATCATTGGAATGTTAAAGTTTACTTTTCTTCGGCCTCTTTGTTCGATCCTATGGTGAGGACACCACTCCATCCCCATATGATAATTCGGATATCCTTCACTTTGATAAACCAAGGAACACCGGACCGAGGCAGGTATCATTTGTTCATTTGCTTGATCCTTTCATAGGCCAGTGCCGCCTGGTTCGCCGAGGATTGAAGCAGTATCTGGAACTCTGAGGGGAATTTGATCCCAGGGTTTGAGCCGGTAGGACGGACACCAAGGACACCGACCTTCCTGCCTTTTACAGCCATCGGATAGAACCTCAGTTGGCATAATGGGATGTTGTCCGTCTCAAAACCCGCAACTTTTCCGTTGTCAACGCACCATTGGGCTATGGCCAATTCGTCCTTGGACAGCTCTGTATTCCCCATTTGATACCTGGGAACTATCTTACCATTACGGGAGATTAAAATAACGAACTCGAAACCGGGGTTGAACTGGACCAGAGCGGAGGTCAGTTCCCTCCACATGGTCATCTCATCGTACGATGAATAGAGCTTCTCCTGGATCGTCAGGAGGACCTTGGTTATCCGTTCCCTGGCGACCGCGGTCTCGGCGTTCATCTTCGCCTTCGTGATGAGTACATTGATCGTCGTTCCCACGGCTATCATTACCAGGAAGGTGATGAGGTACTGCGAATCCCTCACCCCTATGCTGAACGCTGGTTGAACGAGGAAGAAGTCGAAGAGGATTACACCGACCAAGGATGTGAAAAGGGCAGGTCCTATCCCCCAGAGGACCGCGGCGATGATCACATCGATGATGAAGAGCATTGCATTGTTGGTCGGGTCCAGGATATCTGTGAGAAGGAGACCTATAGATGTTGTGGCGATCAATAAAAGCGAGCTGTAGATATAACCCTTGAACTTGAACGTGGGCTTATCATTCTTCAATTGCGCCATTCCCTCTTCCTTGGTATTGATAAGGTAGATATCGATCCCCCCCCCACCACCCATTATCTGTTCAACCAGCGAGGGAGAGAACCTTGAGAACCATTTGCGGGAAGGTGGCTTGCCCAAAATGATCTTGGTCAGATGGTTGCTGTTCGCGTAATGGAGAATACCTTCGGCCAGTGTCGTCCCTATGATCGTGGAGGGCTTGGCCCCCATCTTCGAACTCAGCTCGAACAGCTTCGTAAGGGTCTCGATAGACCTTGGGTCCTTCGTTGGGGCCCCGGTCAATTCCACATGTATCACATGCCATTCGCAATGCATCTCATCGGCTAGCTGACGTCCCACCCTGATGAGCTTCTCGGAGAAGGTTCTGTGGGTCCCTATGCAGACCAGGATACCCGGGACAGCAGGATCAGAGCCATCGAACGAATGGCTAGTCATATAGTCCTTGATGTCGACATTGATCCTCTGAGCCGTCCTCCTCAGGGTCAATTGCCGGAGGGCAAGGAGGTTCGCCCTAGAGAAAAAGTTCTGCATTGCCCGCTCGGCCTTCTCGGGGATATAGACCTTACCTTCCCTGAACCTCTGGATCAGGTCCTCCGGGCTGAGGTCGATTATCCTAATCTCGTCGGATTCGTCAAGGATGCTGTCAGGTATGGTCTCCTTGACCGCTATCCCAGTGATCTGCTCGATCTGAGGATTGAGGCTTTCGATGTGCTGGATGTTTACAGTGGTTATGACATCTATACCATTATTGATTATGTCCATGACGTCAAGGTACCGCTTAGGATGGACAGATGTCGGAGCATTCGTGTGGGCCAGTTCGTCTACAAGGACGAGCTGGGGTCTTCTCCTGATGATCCCTTCCAGATCCATCTCCTTGAGTGAGATTCCCTTATAATCGATCCTTCGCAACTGAACGTTTTCCATTCCTTCCATCAATCGCTCCGTTTCCTTCCTCCCATGTGTCTCCACGATCCCTATCACCACATCTTCCCCGCTCGCCTTCCGTTGCCTTGCCTCGGATAACATGGTGTATGTCTTTCCCACCCCGGCGGAATATCCTAGGAATATCTTCAACCGGCCTTTTCCCTTCTCCTGGTCATCGGGTCCGATCTTTTGGGGCGATCCCTGCATCGGTCTCTCCCTACGCATAACTTCCATCGCACCCATTCCATTGCCCCTTTCCAAATGTGGACCTGGTGACCTCCTCCCCTTGGATAGCCCAGCTTTCCGGCCAGTCCCATCCAGGTCCAAGCTCAATCCATTCGCTTCATTAGACCCTTTGATCTTGCGAAGGACCTCATCAGGGTCCGGCCTCCCATCATCCCGTGTTATTCCTTCACCTCCACATACTTTCGGGCTTTGGAACATCCCAATATATTGGTATTACCTACGAACACATTAACACTTGTCATTCAATGGGACCCTTTAGTGTCTTTAGGATACTTTAAACCGATCTCACGCCAATGCCCTAGTAGGGCAGGTCCGATGATCCCTTGTGTCTCCGTTCGATATTCCCCCGATCTCGTTTCCATCTTATGGACAATCAAAGGAAGAGGTGCTCCACAATAGGTCCTATGAGCAGGACAGCAAGGTAACTTAAAGCTCCTAACAGGATAACGACCAGAGCGAGCCAGATGATGAAAAGGGAATTGTATGTGGGGAGAGTACCGCTTCCCGGTGGGGTGATCTTCTTCTCGACCAATGTCCCTGCAAGGGCAAGGGTCAGACCCATCACCAGGAACCTTCCTATCAACATGCACAAACCCAATGTCCAGCAATAGAAATCCGAGGAAGCGTCAAGTCCTGCGAACGCAGACCCATTGTTCTGAGAACATGAAGTGTATGCATAGAATACCTCGGTAAG
>JBFYMY010000188.1:0-2718 GCA_041304645.1 Thermoplasmatales archaeon | reverse complement strand
AATTGAGATACAGGGTCGAACCCGGAAGCTGGTCTGTCTTCAGATCATTGGACATCTACATCTCAACCACTTCGAACATGACCATGAACGATCGGCTGAACCTAATGGTGTTGGACCAACCCATGGAATGGGACATTGATCATAACGATCCAAACATCGGGAGTACGGTCCATCTGGTCATAAACAGGAATAGCAGACCAAACGGGACGATCGACCTCTTCGTCTACGATGAGAACGGACATGCCTCACTGCTACACATAGAACTGTCATCCCCTGGGGAACTCGTCGATACCGAAACAGATGTCCCGCACGGTCGTAAGGATGTGTTTTTAAGTCCGTATATGATCACTGGAATTGTCATCATTCTCTCTATTTTGGCCCTTTTAGTTCTCAAGATGGTAATATATACCAAATATGGAGTGAGGAAGAATTCCGATTATTAACTGTGGCTCATTAAGCATCATCGTTCAGATACGATGTTTTATACTGTCCTATACCTTCAGAGGTCCACCGAGCTTTCCCATACCCCGTGTATGTTGCAGTATGAGGTCGCTATGAGCGACTTGAAATCCCCCAACGGGACATGGAAGCAGGCATTGGGTTCCGTGTAGGCCGGTGCGAAATTGACCTTCCCGAGGTCTATCACCAGACCGTTGGCCTTCACCCCCATGAGCTGTGCCCACACGATATGGTGTTCCACAAGGTTCGGATGGGGGACATCCTTGCCGACCACTATCTTGACAATGTCCTTGCCGCTCTTTCCCTCGCCCTTGTGGACCTCTATCTGCGGCACATGCTTCTCCTTGCCCTCGCTAGCTGCTCCCTTGTAGATCTCGCACACCTTCATCATCGTCACCTTCCCTGGACCGCATACGGTCGGGTCATCATTCGCCACGCGGTTACTTATTGATATCGCCTCCACCTGAAATGTTAGCTCCAGGGACCTGACGGATAGGTTTTATCTATCCACAAGCAGATGGCCTCCCATGGACAGGAAGGTAGTCCTGGCATCGGCAGCGGCCGTCATGGTCGTTGTCATGGTCGCAGCCATCGCCCTTAACGCAGGGACCATACTGGGGGGCGACAGGCACTATGTCCTCATAGGTTTCGATGTGAGAATGGCCAGGACCGATGTCGAGACGCTCATCTCGAACGGTCCAAGGATGACAGGCAGTCAGAACGAGCATGAAGCATGTTCTTACATCGCATCCCAGTTCAAGGAAGCGGGTCTTGTCGATGTCAATATCGAGACATACGATCACATGCTCTTTTCGGTAAATGAGGTATCGGTCTCCATCATAGAGTACGGGCCCATGATGAGGCTCCCGAAGGTCGGGGGGGAGCAGAAGGAGTTCAGGCACATAGAGGACTATGTCATCCAGGGGTTCTCAGGGTCAACGACATGGAACAATTTCAGGGACGATCTGGAGATGGTGAATGTAGGGGATGGGAACGATGCGGCAGCCTTCTCTTCAGCGAGCGGAAGGGCAGCCTTCGTGGAACAGACGGCAGAGAGTCCCCATAACAGCGACCTCTTCTATATCGCCTACCAGAGCGGAGCGGAAGCTTTGGTCCTCCAGAACCTTTTCCAGGGGGAGGAGGTCGGTTACCTGCCGTTCTTCAAATCGACAATGGCGCCCGAGCCGGGACAGGATTATCCAGATATCCCATTCTTCATGGTCTCTAAAGATGTCGGGAACGAGATGCTCTCCAAATATGCGACGCATAAGCTGAGATTGGACATAGATGTGGAGATAGGCATGAAAAGCCTCAATGTCGTTGTCGGGGACATAAAAGGTTCTAAAGAGCCCGACAGGATGGTCGTTCTGGGTGCTCATCATGATACATGCTACAATACAGTGGGCGTTGTTGACAACACAGTAGGCGTCGCATCCGTACTGGGCATGGCAAGGTCCCTTGCGGGATACAGACCGGAGAGGACCATCAGGTTCCTGACGTTCGGAGGGGAGGAAGAGGGGTTGTACGGTTCGACAATGTACTATCTGGCAAATGAGGCCGAACTGGACCGCTGCGTGGATCTCTACATGAACTTCGATATGCCCCATGCGGACAGGGAAGCGCTCCGGGTCACCATCACGACGACCGCCAATTCATCCATACCTGTCCTGAACTCTCTGAAATCCCAGCTCCTGGACAGGGAACCAGAGCTGAGTAAGTATTCCGTAAGTATAGTCCAGGACGATATGTACTGGGCAGGATCGGACCATTGGCCCTTTGTGGAGGCAGGGCACCCTGCGATGGGTGGTTGGGGCTCAGGGAGCGCAGAGTACCATACCTATAAGGACGACATCACACAACTGAACGAGGAATCGCTCCAGATATGCGGGAGGATAATGGGTTCCTATGCCCTCTATGCGGCTACCTAAGGTATCATTATGGCTGCTTTGATCTCAATAAGAACGGAGGTCCGGCCCGGTGATATAGGCAGGATAGTGCTCATGCATGCGGAGTACTACTGGAAAGAGCACAGGTTCAATGAGGAGTTCGAGGCCTATGTGGCCGTTCCACTTTCCGAACTCGTCCTCAGGAAGGATGTGGACGAAAGGCTATGGATCGTCGAAGGGGATGGGATCGTCAGAGGGAGCCTTGCTATATCTAAGGTGGATGGGTCCACTGCACAGTTAAGGTGGTTCTATCTGGAACCCGAGCTCAGAGGCAAAGGCCTGGGCAGACAGCTGATGAACGAACTGATCGCCT
>JBFYMY010000187.1:0-4040 GCA_041304645.1 Thermoplasmatales archaeon | reverse complement strand
CTTACGATATAAGGCGACCTTGAAAATACCCCTTCACCATTAGTGCGGGGTATAGTTAAAACGCCGAACTGTACTCAGGTGTCAGATATTATTCATAATTACTTTTGAAGTAGTTCTTAATGAACAGGTTCCTCTATAGAGCATTGAGTATAGTCCCATCCACTGACCACTCGGGAATATTAGGATGGAACTAAAAATGAGTACTGGAGAAATTTATCCTTTGGTCCTCGAACAGGTCCTTGTCCGCATGACTGTCATCGCTGGGATGTGGGTCTGTAGGACTATTCCCTTTCTGCGCCTCTCTCAGTATCACGTTTCTTCACTTCGTTCTTCTTCACCATCTTTTCCAGCACTTTCATGACCTCATCCGTGGCCATCATCAGATTCCAGTTATGGGATTTCGCAAAGAACTTCTTCTTTGATCCATCCATTATGACCCTTATGCTGTACTTGCTCCCTCCCGCCTCTATGTTGTATTGGGCCACATGCATCGAGAAGAATGTAGGTGTAGTGACCTTTGCTATCCTCTGCAGCGACCTCTGTATTATCGCATAAAGGGAATCTAGTTCGAAGCTGCTTTCCTCGCTCAGACCGGTTATCTGCACATACACTTCGTCCCTTTTCCCCTCACTGGCCAGGAGCTCCATCAAATTCAACTGGGTGACCACGCCGACAGGTTTCTTATCCTCCGTGACGATCACACTTGTTATCTTCTGTTTGGACATCAGTTTCGCAGCCTCTCCCACACTTGTGCCCGATGGAACTGTAATGGGGACCTGCATAACGCTTTTTATCTCGATCCTTGGAGGATAGCTCACTCCCCCGGTCCAACCGTCCTTCTCCGGGGTCTTCGTACTCCAGATGTAAGGCGCGATGTCCTTGATGCCAACGACCCCTGTCAGTCTGTCATTGTCATCCACCACGGGAACGATCTGCTCGGGCAATTCCCGGATCAAGGTCTTCGCTTTGCCTATCTCGTCCTTTTCTTTGACGCTCTCGGGATAGTGGGACATTATGGAATCTACAGATATATCCTTAAGTTCCTTTATGGACGGGAGGACCTGGACAAGATCGGTCCTGGAAACGATGCCTACTAGCTTCTTATCGGTTAGGACTGGCAGCAACCTGACCCCGGATATGAGGATCTTCTCAGCCAATGTGGGCAGATCATCGTCTTCCCCAGCCTCCGGGGGGTTGGAGAGTATGTTATGGACCCTCGCGGTCATGGGCAGATTCCTTCTTTTGATGATAGAATCCAAACTCAGCAATCCCATGTACCTGCCATCTTCATCTAGGACCGGGAGTTCGTGAAAGACCTGCCCTTTCATCTTTCCAATAGCCTCTGAGAACAGACCGTCGCCTTTGACAGTTATCATCTTTGTGACCATCAGGTCTTTGGCAAATATTTTGTCCATTTTGGTTAGGTGTTTCATATTATCACAAACTGCAGTACCCTTTTCAAAGGGTAATCGTATTTGGCTTAAAAAGAAATGTGGACATCCCATACAGATGTGCTACAAATCCACTGGACCCATGACCGCTCCCTTTCCATCTCGAATTTGGTCCAAGGGTGCTTGGATGTTGCCTCTAAAATAACTGATTTTCATGAAGGACCGCATGAAGAACGTTCTAATCTACAAGACGACCTCCAACTTCACGAAAAGATACGCCGAATGGGTCTCGGAAGAGCTGAAATCGGACGTTAAGGTGAGGAACGTAGGATTAAAAATGATATCCTGTGAAATTATCTGAGTTAATGGTAGGGTCCGACTTATTCCTCAATAACTTTATCCAAAGACCATAGTAACTCTTATTATCCCGCAGATTAATAATGCTCTCGTCAGGGAAAAGGTCTGATAGAATCCTTTTTCCCTTAGATGGGAACCCTGATAGGAATAGTTCAAAGGTAAATGCGCCGGGGACGGGATTCGGACCCGCGAGTCTGGGCAGACTACTAGTCTTAAGCTAGCCGCTTTGGGCCGGTCTAAGCTACCCCGGCGATCTTTTTAAGATTTCTTGACATATATCAACTCCATGAACAGGGAGAGTAGTGTAAAAGTATTCTTTTAATAAGTGACCATTTACTACAATGATTATTCTAAAATATTTCATTAAAAGTAATAAAAACTGTTTCGATAGTTCATAAAGAACATAGCTTATTAAATACCAGATTTTCTTGAAGGACCGCATGAAGACCGTTGTCATTTACAGGACGACCTCCGGGTTCACGAAGAGATACGCCGAGTGGATCTCGGAAGAGCTGAAAGCGGATATCGTCTCCCACTCCCAGATGACGCTCGACAGGATGCTTGGTTATGATTTGATCATCTACGGCGGGAGCCTCCACGCGGCGGGGGTGAGCGGGGTGGACCTCATCAGGAAGAACCTCCGGAACCTTTCTGGGAAGAAGCTCTTGGTCTTCACCACTGGAGCATCCCCCTACAGCAAGAGGGTCGAGGATGAGGTCAGGGACCGGAACTTCACCCCCGAGGAGCAGAAAAGGCTCCGCTTCTTCTACCTCCGGGGAGGTTACGATCACAGCAAACTGGACCTCAAGAACAAGCTCCTGATGGACCTCCTCAGGATAAGATTGCTCATGAAGCGGAAGAGGACCCCTGAGGAAGTAGGCATGCTCGCAGCGTTCAAGCATCCCCTGGATGCTGCCAGGAAGGAGAACCTGAAGGACCTGTTGGGTTATGCAAAGGCTATTGGATGATGCAGCCCTTAGAAACCTATCGTATAGTGCGTTTAGACGATAAACTATACGGAGCGTTTAATTTTCCACATTGAACAGCTATACGATGATCACAGAACTTGACCATCTTCGATCCCCTCCGAACCATTGAAATCAGTTGGGTCCTGACATGGCTCCGGTCCATTCTGCTGAGAGGATCGCTCAGTGTTCACATCTGTTGAGGCCTTTTCACCTTCAGCTCCCTGCCCTGAAGTGTACCCTTCAGCATTCGGCCATCTTACGGCTCGAGACGATAGGCTCACCCATCATCATCCTTCTCTGGTGATGCGATAGCTTCAGGCTGAGTATTATGGGGACACCTTTGAAGGAGATGTGCTTGCTCTTATTTTCCATCCCCATCTCCACCACCTCCACCTCCCCCGGTCCCGCGCTCCTCATCAGGTCCAGGACCGTATCGGGTGACAGCTTGAGCTTCTGCGGGTTGGTAGCCATCACGACATTTCTAAGGCCTGCGACCATCCTTCCTTCGGACCTATTAGAAATCACTCTCATCACCTTCCTTCTCGACCTCAAGGGCAAGCGATAGTGCCCAAAGGTCCTCGCTTGCATCATCCACTAAGGTCTCCAGTTCAGGATGTTCCTTTGCGAGCTCCGACAGGGCGGTCCTCATCTCTTCGATCTCTTGTATAGGGTCCATATCTTTACCTTCTAGTCTTCAGGGAGCGACTTCGAGGCCGCAATTTCTCAGGCCGATGAGAACCGATAGGTTCTCTCCCGATTCGCTCCTCTAAGTACATGGTAGATGGCTACAAGGAGGACCTATTAATCCATGACGCCTTACATATTCGACCATGGAGTTGATATGCAGGTCGATCCGAGTGTCTGGCCTCCTCTTCGTGAACACTGAGTATAGCGTGGGGGATGCTTCAGTACATCTCCTCGCTCTCGGGGTATGAATGCGCGTATTTGAATGAGTTATACGAAAAAGTATAATACTAAAAAGTATAATACCATGTTCATCATGAAGTTCTACGGCAGGTCACGGGAGCTAAAGCTCCTCTCGGATACGGGAAAGAGTTACTTCATCGTACTTTGGGGTAGGAGAAGGATCGGTAAGACCTCCAGAGCGGTGAGGGCGTTCGACCGTTCGCTCTATTTCTTCGTTGGAAGGAAATCCCCTTCACTACTCCTGGAAGAGTTCTCGGAAGTCGTCAGAAGGGAGTGGAAGTTCATACCGACCTTCAAGGACTGGGATGAGTTCTTCATATACCTCTTCAAAGAGTACCCTGGGACCATCATCATGGATGAGTTCCAGAACTTTTTCTATGCGGACCCTTCGGTATTC
>JBFYMY010000186.1:0-5779 GCA_041304645.1 Thermoplasmatales archaeon | reverse complement strand
TAAAGAGCACGCCGCCCTCGTCCACGGCGACGTCAAAGGGAAAGAGGGTGTACTTACCAGGGTGCATTCCGAATGCATGACCGGTGACCTCTTCGGTTCATTAAGATGCGACTGCGGTCCCCAGCTCCACCACTCCCTCAGGATGCTCTCGGAGGAGAGGGAGGGCATCCTCCTCTACCTCCGGCAGGAGGGGAGAGGCATCGGGATTGCAGAGAAACTGAAAGCATACAACCTCCAGGACCTGGGCCTTGACACCGTGGATGCCAACATCTATCTGGGGCACAGGGCAGAGGCACGGGATTACAGGGTCGCCTCGGACATGCTCAGGGCATTGGACGTGTCTTCCATAAGGCTCCTTTCGAACAACCCTGACAAGGTCGGGAAATTGAGGGAGCTCGGTGTGGTCGTGACCGAAAGGCTGCCTCTCAAACCTTCAGTGAACGTCGAGAACCTTAGATACCTCAGGACGAAGATAGACCGCATGGGGCACCACCTCGGAACGGAGGACCTGGACCAGCACCTGCCCGAGATGGACGATGTGATAAGGTCCGTGACAAGGGCAAGGAGCGAGAAGATAGGCGGGCCCTTCCTCACATATTTCTCCGTATCCGCCCTTGACGGTCAGTTCAGGGACCATCCGGACGGCCCGCACCGGAACTACTCGGGCCTCTTCAGAAGGCTCCTTCTGGGGCATGATGCTGTCCTGATGGACCTGGAGACGCTTGCATATTACGATGATGACCAGCATGCCAACGGGCCGAGGGTCGTCCTCTACGACCCGGACCTCAAGTTCGATGGGAAGTTGAATGAGGGGTCCATCATACTGCATCTAGGGGCGCCCCGGTGCGATTTCGAGGGATGCATACTCAAGGATGTGTCGGGTCCGAACGGGGCCCTCTCAATGGAAAGGGTCATGGAAGCGGTCAGGAGGACAGGTATTCGCTCCATGCTGCTGGACGGCAGGTCCTCCATATCGGACCATCTCCTCAATGGGAACGGCGTCGATATCCTGATCAACTGTATAGTTCCCATCATGTCGGGCGGGAAGGGCACCAAACCGCCTGTTGGCAACATTGCGTTCAATGACATCAGGTCCGTATCACTGGGAAATGAGATCGTCTACTATGGTGTGCCGAAGAGGGATTAGTCATCGTTCTCTTTCTCTTTCTCTTTCTCTTTCTCTTCCTTCTTCTCCTCGGGTTTGACGACCTTTTTATTGATGTCCTTGAGCTCACCCTCGACGGTCGATACCATCTCATGGATGGAGAACGGGAGTATGACAAGCTCGAAGAACATCCTGAGCAGGATGTTGGATATGACCCACCAGATGAGACGAAGAATGACCCATACCACTATGGACACTATCATCCAAAGCGTCTCCAGCCCTGTGTAGTCCCATAAAATGATTATGGCCGCTATGACAGAAAGGGACAGGGCGATGTTCGTCAGGTTGAACAGGATGAGCTCCAGCACATAGATTACCTTGATGATGTCCGGCGTTATCATCCAGCGGAAGGAGAAGAAGTTCCCGAACGTTCTTTTCTTTACCATGACAGAAAACCCCCCAGGTTCATCCGTCAAAGCTGGATAAAAGGGTTGTGATAGGCACCGAAATGCCAAGAGGAAACTATCTGGACCATATAATTTCGAACGTAGGACCGTTGATAGCTCATTCCACTATCTCCCCTGACGTATCGACCAGCCACGAAACGTAGTCAGGCCCCATCTCCTCGAATATCTTCTCTTTCAGCTCCTCGGGGATGAACATGTTGGCAAGGATATATTCAAGGGCCATCTTGTCGTGGACCTTCCAGAGGTGGAAGTAGAGCTCCTCCTCGACCTTGTCCCTCATCCCGGAGAAGACCCTTGGGCAGTAGGGGCACTTGACCTCCACCTTGAGGTCGAGCTCTGACGGGTCGACCTCCTCATCGTCCGCTAAGTAGGGGGTGTCCATGTTCCATTCGCCTCGGGAGAGAAGCTGAAGGATAGCTCATTAAAAAGGATTGCTGTCCGAACGGACGTCATATTTCTGCGAACAATATCATATACATAGTTAGCCATTATGCCGCTCATGTCCGTCCTCTCGGACCAGGACCTGGTCCACCGTCTGGAGAAGGGGTCATTGAAGCTCGAGCCGTTCGTCCAGTCAAACCTCACTCCCAACGGTTACGACCTCACCGTCCACGAGGTCTTCACCAAGGCCCCCGAGGGCAAGGTGACCATAGGGACGTTCTATCTGGACCCCGGCTCCTGGTGCCTTGTCTCCACCAATGAGTACCTGGAGGTGACATACGACCTCTGCGGGATGCTCTTCCTCCGCTCCTCTTACGTGAGGAAGGGGCTCATAGCCGGTTTCGGTCTTGTCGATGCCGGTTTCAAGGGGACCCTCACCTTCTCACTTACCAATGTCGGACCGGAGAGGGTGGCCCTGCCCATAGGCGAGAGGATATGCCAGATATCGTTCGTCAGCCTCTCCTCATCCCCGCGGAAGCTCTACGAAGGCAAGTACCAGGGCCAGCGGGGGGTCACCCTTGACGGCGGGAAGGGTGTGTGAAATGGACGGGAGCGTTTGCCGGTCGAAGGGATGCAGCCACTGCTGCACTGACACCGCAATGGAGCTTACGGGGGGGGACATGGCACGGCTAGAAGGGGCAGGCCACAGCGATTTTTCCACGAGCGATGGGAAGCTCGCCAACTGGGACGGACGCTGCATCTTCCTGAAGACCGATGGAAGGTGTGGTGTATATGATATCCGCCCGGAAGGCTGCAGGTCCTACCCTCTCGTTATGAGGCTTCCGGAGAGGCAGCCTGTCCTAGACCGGGACTGCCCTTACAGGGCCCTGTTCAAGCCCACGGCCGAGGACATGATAGCGCTTGAGGACATCATGAGGCATCTGGAGGCCGAAGAATGAGGTTCATTTCATTGATGTCGGGAGGCATAGACTCCCCTGTCGCGACACATATGGTCCTTGAAAAAGGGCACGAGGTCATCATCCTCAACATGGACAGTAGGCCCCTTGGGAGCGATGAGGAGACTACAAAGGTCCTGACCCTTGCATCCATCCTCTACCGGCTCCACCCCGGCAAGGTCAGACTGTTCAGGGCCCCGCACGGCAGGAGCCTCTATGCGTTCAAGGAGCTTTCGGAGAAAAGGTACACATGCCTCCTCTGCAAGAGGGCGATGCTCCTTTCGGCGGACCAACTGTGCGACAGGACCGGATCGGACGGGATAGTGATGGGGGATTCCATGGGACAGGTGGCATCCCAGACCCTGGACAACATGGCGGCGGTTAGCCGCGGCATCACCCACCCGATAATCAGACCCCTCATTGGCTACGATAAGGTCGAGATAGAGGAGATAGCCAGGAGGATAGGTACCTTCGAGGTCTCATCCAGGACCGTCCAGGGATGCACGGCGCCTCCATCGCATCCCGTCCTGAAGGCGCCTCCGTGGAGGCTCGAAGAGGAGTCCAAGAAGGCCGGGATGGACGGTCTGGTCGCATCCGTCCTTGACGATATCACGGAGATAGCGCTGCAAGAATAATGATTTTAAACCTGTAACTCCCTTGCCCGTCGAGGGGCCGCTATGGAAGGCTATGCTGACTGCAAGATATGCAAAGGGGGTTCTCTTCTCCCTTTCACGAGCCCGGACGGGTACATGGTCTATTTCTGCAACAACTGCGGGACCAGGTTCTCGGGCTATTACGATGAGCCGCTGACCGACGGTGTCCCTGTGTTCTCGGAGAGGGCGTTCTATACCTCCGAGCAGAGGCTCGAGGAGGGCTTCCCTATACAGCCGGGAAGGATGATGGATGCCTTCAGGAAGCTCCTTGACGATAACCCGCCCAAACCGCAGACAACGAAACAGTGCGGAGCGTGCGGCTGTTTCTACGGGGATGGCGGCATCGTCATTGACCTGTGCGCCCTGCCCGAACCCTGACCTTTCCACTCGAGCTCGACGAAGCCGTCGTCCCGCTCATCTGACATATCTTGGTCCCGTTCCGGTCCCGGACCTGAGCCTGATGACCAAGGCCACTCCCACACCCTGCCCCCCGTAGGTCCTCTAAGAGGTTATCGTGAGCATACTGTCATGGGGAAGGGGGATACCTTTGAGCGGGGGATCAAGCACCCTGACCAACACATCGTGTCATCGATACGGTCCTGGCCCAATCCTTTGCGTGTCTGAGTATCGCTGATGATGGAGGAGACCAGAGCTGACGGGTCCATTCGGCTTCATGATATTCTTGTGGGTTTGAAACATATGCTCATAAAGACAGCGAATTTAATTCAAACACATTCAGCCAGCTCCCACTCCCATATTCTATTTTAATAGCATACAAAGGTTAAAAGTGATTGTTGACCATGTCCAATATTAGAAATGGGATCGAAATGATACCTACGATGGAGACCGGGGCTGTCATCACCCAATTGGAGAATGTCCCGCTTGGGGGATCGATAACATATAAGCCCCCCGGATCGTCGATATCGATGAAGATGAGGCCCACTCTCCAGATCGATGGGTCCATCAAAGGGCTGATATCCCAGATCGGGGACGGCTCGATAATCACCCTCTTCGACAAGACCCCTTATCCGAACGAAAAGGAGGACGTTGTCTGTCCCCACTTCATCGAATTGAAATGGGCGAACGGCTGCAATTTCGATTGCGCTTGGTGCTATCTCAACGGGACCTTCAGGTTCCGACCCTGCGGGAAGAAACCTTATATGAAGGATAAAGAGAGGGTAGTTAGCCACATACGCCAGTATCTCGAACATATCCCGATCCCGACCTTATTGAACTCCGGAGAACTATCGGATTCTTTAGCCTTCGAGGGAACCGACAATGCGATCACATCGATGATCGTCCCTCTTTTCAAGGAACAGAGTACGCATAAACTCCTGATCCTGACAAAATCGGCAAACGTCAAGGGGATCCTGGGATCTGACGCTCAGGACCATCTCATAGCCAGTTTTTCCCTGAACGCTCCAGGGGTTTCATCCAGATGGGAAAAGAAAGCCCCCAAGGTCGAGGACCGGATCAAGGCTGCGAAGAAGCTATTCGACGATGGTTACGAGGTCAGGTTGAGGATCGATCCAATGGTCCCGATAGACAAATGGAAGCGGTCGTACGGATCCCTCCTTGAGAAGATCTTCGACAATCTCACTCCAGAGAGGATCACGATGGGATCCCTCCGAGGACTGCAAAGTACGATAAACCATTCAACGGACAAGAGCTGGGTGGAATACTTGGACGACCGATCCAACTGGGGGAAGAAGATAAGTTTCCCGAGAAGGGCGGAGATGTATCATTACATACTCGATACCTTGAAGGACGATTACTCCTTCACAAAGGTCGGCCTGTGCAAAGAGACCATCGGCATGTGGGAGGAGATCGGTAAGGATTATAAAAAGATCCAATGCAATTGTATATTTTGATAAAAAGAAGGGGGGATAAAATGAGTTTATTCAAAGATAAGAGTGGCCAATCCTATGATGAAGTTAAGTATCACACCAG
Source organism: Thermoplasmatales archaeon (assembly GCA_041304645.1). Taxonomy (GTDB): domain Archaea; phylum Thermoplasmatota; class Penumbrarchaeia; order Penumbrarchaeales; family Penumbrarchaeaceae; genus JALOTP01. The sequence continues at coordinate 267 of JBFYMY010000186.1, read as the reverse complement.
GCAAAAACATAGGTTCCTCGAAAAATATCTAGAGATATGGACACAAAACGTAGGAAAAGGACAATCGCCTCCAACATTGGATATCGTTGACTTATATTCATCTTCTGGTTCGTGTTTTTGTTCATCAAATGAAGAGATATGGGATGGTTCATCAATAATCTCTGCTAAATGTTTACAGAATTATCCTAATGGAAGAAATCTAATTCTAAATTCATACAGTGATGATGAAATGGAACAACAAGAACAAGTTAAATGTTTAGATTTTAG
>JBFYMY010000185.1:0-3272 GCA_041304645.1 Thermoplasmatales archaeon | reverse complement strand
TCCGCTTCAAGAACCTGATGAACGCGAAGAAACCCCCCTTGTCATGCGTTCTCAGCGGGAACGCACCCGGGAGGAACACGACATCGTACTTCTCCAGTATGTCAAGGACCATCTCTTTGGGCCCTATCTTCTCGTACTTCACCCCGGTCTTCTGGAACGCCTTCTCCTCGTAGCGTTCGCCGCTCGCATCATCATGATAGAGTGCTATCTTGGGGTTGGACATCCAACTATCTCCTGGTACGGGTAAGGACCTTCCTTGGACGGGTCTTGTTATATATAGACGGGGACAGAAGGAGTGGAGCTAATGGTGGGATTTAAGAGTTTCGTCGGAAGTCATGCATTGTGGAGAATATGGTTTCCCTTACGATTGACAAGCTGAAGGTCATAACATAATTATTCAAACCGACAGAAGAGAACATGGATCCCGGACGACCGAAACATTCAATAGGACGGCTTTTTATCATTCCTTGAATGCCATCACCATTCAAAGGTCTCACTCTTTCCGGGGTTCAGAAAAAGACCCCTATCAAAGTCGAAAAACCGGGACCGGATGAGATCATCTGGGGAAGGGAACTCATCAAGGTCTATTCCTCGGGAGAACTGGAAGTCACGGCGTTGAGGGGAATGGACATCACGATTAAAAGGGGAGAGATCATAGCGATAATTGGCCCCTCTGGATGTGGAAAGACCACGCTGCTCAATATCATAGGCGCCCTGGACCTGCCCACAGCCGGTATGATCTTCATAGATGGGATCGACATCAAGAAGATGGATGAAAGAAAATTGTCTCAATTCAGAAGACAGAAGATAGGTTTCATATTCCAGAACTTCAACCTCCTTGGCACATTGACAGCAGAGGAGAACATAGAGCTGCCTATGAGGATCAATGGTCTTAAGGTATCCACCATAAAGGAACGGACCAAGGACCTTTTAAAGGCAATAGGCCTCGAAGACAGGAAACATCACAGACCTGACCAGCTATCGGGCGGAGAACAACAGCGTACAGCATTCGCTGTTGCATTAGGCAACGATCCAAGCATAATACTTGCAGATGAACCCACAGGCGAGCTTGACAGCGAGACAGGAAGGGAGATAATGGACCTGTTCAAGGCCCTGTCCAAGCAGATGGGTAAGACAGAGGTCATAGTCACGCACGACCAGAGGATATCATCGATAGCGGACAGGACGCTAAAGATAATCGATGGAAGGATAGTTTCGGAGGATTGAGATGGGATTCCTTCCCTTCTTGAAGGTCCTGCTCCGCGACCAGAGGTCGCATAAAGCCACCGCCGTCGGTTCCATCCTTGGAATAATGATATCAGTGGCTTTCATCACAGCATCTTTCATGACAACGGAAATGACATTGACAGAGCTTTTTCAGGACGAAATGGAAAAGGTGAATCATCATTTCGTTGCATACCGATATGAAAGTCGACCGGGTGATGTTCAGAATTCTTCCTCTCAGAAGGCGATGATGCGTAGATTGAACGACCTACCCGGGGTCCAAGATTCTGTTTTTTTCCGAGAGCACGGTGGTTTCCAATTCAATGATAGTATGATGAAAAACATCAGTTTACCTAATGATTTCTTGGGGTCCATATCTATCTTTGGCCTTGATGAAGGGGCCAGCAGGTCCCTCTTCCAGAAGGAGGATTTGGTACTGCCAGATGATGGGAGGTCAGTCATAATCTCCGCTTCGATGGCAAAACAACTGAGATTATCCATAGGTGATGACCTGAACCTCACAATTTTTAGATTCGGTATTATATTGGATGGAATAGGAAATCAAATTTTTTCTATGGTCGATATAAATATCTCGGTCAACATTTCAAACATCATTGAACCCTCAGATCAGAATGGGATATTCCAGGATTACATACCCATTCGATGGGGTCTTTACATGAGCCTTGAAGGTGCGGAGAAAGTAGCCAATGAAATAGCCCCCGGGTCTGGGCGATCTCCTTTCTCTTACAGTGGAAATTCCCGAATCCTCATTAAAGTGGACCCGGACCATTTTACAAATAAAGATGATGTGTCGTTGTATAGAAGAGAGCTCAATCAATTGAAGAACGATATCAACAAGATCATAATGCCAGAAGGTTTTCACATCTCGACGGACAATATTGCCGGGATCTATCATCATTATATCATTGATTCGGTTACTATGAGGATATATCTGGTCATCTTCTCATTTCCGCTGTTCCTTCTCTGTTTTTATCTGGTCCTAGTTGGATCTAGAACAGGCATGGAGAACAAGGTCCAGGAGATATCCCTTTTAAAAGTTAAAGGAGCTACTAAAGGTCAGATATTCTGGATGCTCTTTATTGAATCAATGTTCCATGGGGTCCTTGGAGCCTTTTTTGGGATCTTGCTCGGGGCATTCCTTTCACTATGTTCCATCTATCTGTTTAGTGGAGGTTCGGTGGGTTTCTTTTCCATGTTGCCGGGCGGGACAATGGTCTTGACACTTCTGCTTATCTCATGTGTTATCGTTTCGTTGATACGGCTCAGGTCAATGCTAAAGCTATCAAAGATGGACATACTCCAAGCGGTAAGAGGTTCCCCGGAAAGAAAAGAAAAGATCTACAAACCAACTTTTGATCTGATAGTGATAGCCATCATGGCTATTTTCCTCGGAGCGACCCTGTTCTTCAGGGCAAACAGGCCGGAAGGGACATTTCAACTTGTCCTCTACTCGATCAAAGAGGTTGCCTCACCTCTACTTATCATACTGCTCCCGTTCCTCTTGACCCTGTCGCTCTCAAGGGTCATGGTCCTATGGGTCCCTCAAACGATATCATTGGTATCCAAGCTTTTCAAAGGAATGAACAGAGAGCTCCACTCACTGCTAGTTTCGGGAATGAGGTTCAGGAAAAGACAAGTTGCGATAATGACCATCCTCATAGCCATCACGATCTCCTTTGGAACATTGGTCCTATCCCAGAAAGAGACCAGAACGAACGGTATCGATAATATTCTCTATTCGTCCATTCCATCGGACCTCATGGTTGTCACCAACGGATGGACAAACAATGATTCGGCTAATCTCTCTTCAATTGAGGGGGTGGAAAGTGTTGTTGTTGTAGAGTCCTCTGAATATACATCCTTCTTAATTAGAGGATATGAGGGGGAATCGAACTTTGCAGAATTGATAGGATTCGATGTAAATGAGTATTTGAAAATCGTGAATGATGGTGATGTTTTTTTCATTGAGGGTGATGGTCTCAATAAATTATCTGAAAAAGGTATTGATCCTCCAGTCATTCTTAACA
>JBFYMY010000184.1:0-3978 GCA_041304645.1 Thermoplasmatales archaeon | reverse complement strand
CCACGTTGAAGTATTCGAACTGGGTCCTCTGGGTCTCCGTTGCATGGATGACGCCCTCGACGCAGTCGGAAACGTGAATATAGGACTTCCTCTGGGTCCCATCACCGAGTATCTCGAGCCTGGTAGGGTCTTTTTTTAACTTTCTCATGAAGTCTATGAGTATGCCGTGGGTGGACCGGGGGCCGACCACGTTCGCGAACCTGAAAACCGATGACCGTATCCCGAAATTGTCCGAGAAGGCCGATATAAGCGCTTCCGCAGCGAGCTTGGAGGCACCATACTGTGAGATGGGTATCAGAGGCCCGTAGTCCTCGGGTGTGGGCATGACCGTTGCATTGCCGTAGATGGTCGATGTGGATGTGAAGGATACTGCCGGAGGGTCGGATGCTCTGACCTTTCTGATGGCCTCAAGGAGGTTGTATGTTGCAATTATGTTCTGTTCGACGGATACCCAGGTATCATCGACCCCCACCCTGACATCGGGATTGGCCGCCACATGATATACGATGTCAATGCCCTTGAGGGCCCCTGCAATGTCCTTGTCACGGACCAGGTCCCTCTCAAGGAACTCTATGTCATCCAGACAGTGGGAGAGGAACTCCTTTTTCCCCGATGAGAGATTATCATAGACAGTGACCTCGTATCCCCTTGCTAGCAGAGCATCGACCAGGTGGCTGCCGATGAACCCCGCTCCTCCGGTGACGAGCACCTTCTTATATGTCATCAGTATCCTGAGGGATTGCCCGTTTTTATAGGTTTAGTAGGATCATTGCTTCCTATCCTGTCTGTCCAATGGGCCCCCAGGACGTTTCGGTCCCTTTTTTCCCTCCCGTTTAAGATCAAGGTCGACCGCTTCCCCTATAGCTGCGATCTGCCTTTGTATCTTGAACGGGATATCGTTGATGAGATTGACACTGTCGACCCCCACCTTGAGACCCCTGCTCAAGGCCTTTGAGATATGGTCCTCCCTCTCCACGGTCCTTCTGAAATAGGTCTTGTAAGCCTCGACCGTGGGTATGATCAGCAACCCGCACCCGACAGATATCCCATACTGCAATGGGGTCAGACGGACCAGATCGATGCCTGCCCCCATATCACCTATGTACATCAAGTAGCTGAGGGCGCCTATAGGAATGGAGGTCATCAGAAGGGGTAGGAGCATGCTCTTCTCCCTGACCTGTTTTACAAGGGATTCCTTCATGGACAGACTATTGAACAGATTGAAACATTCCGCCCAGACGACGAAAACAAGGATCATCGTCTGGACCGTTTCCAACCTATCTCCCATAATGCCAATGTTCAGGAAACCGCCTTCCAGAACCTTGAACATCACCATCGAGATGACTGTCATGGTCAGGATCATGACCAAGAGCTCCCCAAGGACCTTTGTCGAGACGATGCCTTCTTTAGCGTTCCTTGGTGGTTCCTTCATAACGCTCTTGGAGGTCCTGTCGAGGATGAGGGCTATCACAGGGAAGATATGGGTGGAGAAATAGAGGAACAGTAGCTGTTTATCGGTCATCATCTGCTCAAGGAATATCAAGGAACCTAAGAACATGATGGTGAGCTCCCCTAGGTTCGTATAGATCTGATATGTGACACTCTTTCGGATGTTATCGAATATCTGCCTCCCACGATAAACAGCAGTGACCAGGGTCGCAAAATTGTCATCGGATAGGATTATCTGCGAGGCCTCCTTTGCCACCTCGGTCCCGTTCATGCCCATAGCCACGCCGACATCAGCGTTCTTGAGGGCCGCAGCGTCGTTCATCCCATCCCCTGTCATCGCAATGATCTGACCGCTCTTCTTGTAGGCGTTCACGATGTCCACTTTCTGCTGAGGCGAGACCCGGCAGAAAACAGTGACCGAACCCAGGTCCTTGGGTGAGACCGGCAGTTCGCTCCCTTCCAGGACCTTGTCCCCTTCGACGTAGACGCCAAGGTCCTCGGCTATCGCCGTTGCCGTGCCCTTGCTGTCTCCTGTTATCATCACTACCTTGATCCCCGCCTCGTGGCATCTTTGGACAGCTTCCCTGACCCCTTCCTTTGGTGGGTCTATCATGCCCACGAAACCGAGCAGTACGGATCCGGACTCAAGCTCATCATCTGACATACTATTGACGGACACCTGGTCGTTCCCGACCTCCCTGTAAGCGATCGCAAGCGTCCTCTGCGCCTTGGAGTTGACCAGACCGTTCGCCCTACCCACTGATAGCTTGAGCTCCTTTGTAAATGGGACCACACGTCCGCCCCATACGATCCTGTCGCATTTGGATGAGATGACCTCGTAGGAACCTTTGGTACAGGCGATGAGGCGGTCATCGATGCTGAAGACCTTGGTCATCATCCTCCTATCGGAATCGAACGGTATTTCGCGGATCGCATTCATCTCATCCAACCAGCGGGCCACCCCCGCTTTCATGCCTAATGTCCTCAATGCCCCTTCCGTCGGGTCCCCGCGGAGGTGCCATCCATCCTGGTCCTTTTCGAGCTTTGCATCGTTGACAAGGTAGCCGACCTCTAACATGAGACACAGGTAGGGTGCGGCCCCGGTCTCTATCTCACCTTTCTCATCCTTGATGCAACCCTCCGGCCCATAGCCCGACCCTGTGACGGCCAGCATCCTCCCGTCGTGATATATCGTCTTTACCGTCATCGCGTTCTGGGTCATGGTCCCGGTCTTGTCCGAGCAGATCACGCTCACCCGGCCCAATCCCTCCACTGAGGCCACCCTTCTCACTATGGCCTTCTCCTTTACGAGGTACATCATCCCCCGGACCATGACGGATGTGGTTATTATCGGAAAGCTCCAAGGTATGGCTACGACGCTCAGGATCACAGCTATCACGAGCTGCTCGACCGCAGTATCTGGGGTGAGGTCACCTTTTATCCAAAGCCGCAGGAGCTGTATCAGAAAAAGGGTGAATATCAGAACGAACAGGATGACGGATATCCCCTTCACCAGTTCGCTCATCTTTTTCTGTAGGGGGATCTCGGGTTCTGGGGCTTCCTCTAGACTTTTTGCGATCTTACCGAGCTCGGTCCTTGGACCTATCGCAGTGACTATACCTTCCCCGGAACCCCTGGTCACTATCGTTGACATGAAGGCCATGTTCGACATGTCATGGATGGTCGGTTCAGGGACCTTTAAGGGACCGGTGGACTTTTCCACACTGACCGATTCCCCGGTCAGTGAGGATTCATCCACGGACAGATGGTCATTTGCAATGATCCTGACATCAGCCGGTACACGGTCCCCCTCGCCGAACCTGATGAGATCGCCAACGACCAGTGTCGTGGTCGGGACCTCCACCCATCTGCCATTCCTCTTAACCTTTGCCTTGGCTGCAGCGATCCTCCTTAGAGCCTCGAGCGATCGCTCAGCGGAGTACATCTGGAAGATGATGAGGCTCCAGCTCAGGAATATGACGAAGATGATCGCGATTGAGGTTTCGAAAGATGTACCCTCGTTGTTGGGAAACAGGAAGGTCAGGACCGCCATGAGGACTGCGATCCCAATCAAGAGGAGTATGGAAAAATCGAATATCTGAGGGGCTACCTTGCGGAGGAACGAGCGTTTCACCTTGGGGATCTCGTTCGGACCATCCTGGTCGGACCGCAGCTTGGCCGCCCTCTGGTCAAGCCCATCGATCGATGTTCCCAGATGGCGCATCAGCTGGTCTATCGTCTCCGCTTGAACGCTACCCTTTTCAATACCGGGGTCAGCGATCATACGCACCTCTCGAACCCTGACCTCCAGCCCTCAGTGTTCTGGGGGTCATTAACGACCCAATCGTAGTATTCCTCTGTCTTTTTCGAGACCATGTCCCATGAATAGTCCTTGATGATATGCTCCCTGCCCTTCGCACCCATAACTTTGAGGTCCTGGCGTTCCAGAAGCTCCAGGACCGCCTTTGCCTGGCCATCGACATCTCCCACCTTGACAAGCGTTCCCCAGCCTTCCTTGACCATCTCCGG